>NZ_DBMALT010000007.1:0-77449 GCF_057870745.1 Parasutterella sp.
AGCCTAGCTTCACAGCTTCGGCTCCAAGACTAAGTACCGGCTGTCTGCTCGACTTTACCGGGACAGGACTTTCACCTGCCTGTATATGTAGCGCCGAACTGGCGCACTGTCTATGGATTCCCGACCAACGTAGTCCGCCAAATGACGGCCTGAGGCTAGTCAACTAGAGGCTTTTTCAAGCCTCGGCCTTTAGGCCGAGGTAGTTGACTTTTGCTACTGTCTAAAGTCTTTTGTTGCACTGTAACTGATTCGATTTTCCATTTCATTCACTCCAGTTCGAATTGGTTAACAAGACCTAAAGTTGTCGTTATAATCAGCCGAAACCCTATTTTTTAGCTTCTTAATGGAGAAAAAACATGTCTAAACCTTTAGCCGGTACTAAGACCGAAAAGAATTTATGGACGGCCTTTGCCGGTGAATCCCAGGCTCGCAATAAATATGACTACTTTGCCGGTGTCGCCCGCAAAGAAGGTTTCCAGCAGATCGCCGCTATCTTCGAAGAAACGGCTTCTAACGAAAAAGCTCACGCCAAGATTTGGTTCAAAGAACTCCAGGGCATCGGCAATACTGCAGAAAACCTGAAGGCTGCCGCCAGCGGTGAACACTACGAATGGACCGATATGTACGACCAGTTCGCTAAGGACGCCGAGGAAGAAGGCTTCCCCGAACTCGCCGCTAAGTTCCGCGGTGTCGGCGCTATCGAAAAGCACCACGAAGAACGTTATCTGAAGCTCTTAAACAACGTCGAAATGCAGAAAGTTTTCGAAAAGAGCGAAATCGTTATGTGGCAGTGCCGTGAATGCGGTAACCTCGTTATCGGCCCGCGCGCTCCTGAAATCTGCCCCGTCTGCTCTCATCCGCAGGCTTATTTCCAGCTTCAGGAAACCAATTTCTAATTTGGTTGACTGACTTTCCGGCATGAGTCCCGAAAGACTTTCAAAGACAGAAGGACTCCGCCGAGAAGTAAAAAGACCCCAACAACAAGCGTCCATTTGGGCGCTTGTTGTTTATAAATTAGAGAATATATGACCGAGAAGATCGTCTCAAACACGATCATCTGACCGCTCAAGGCCACGGGCAAACGAGCGCTCATCATGTTCCAAAGCGCCATCCCAGCCCATCCGCAGATTAAACCTGCCGCGACCATCAGCAGCACGAACTTAACCGGTGTCTGTCCCAAAACCGCTCCTCCGTGGAGAAAGGTCTCAAAGTTCACCGCAACATAACAAAGCAGTGTCGCAGGCAGCATGGAAGCACCTTGTGCTGTTGTCCAAGCCAGCGGCGAAACGTTGAGGTGCTTCAGCAACCATTGACTGTTTCGGATCGGAAACCACGTCCATAACGCCATCGCTCCGAAGCTGCACAAAAAGCCCAGCCAATACTCGACAGAAGAAGTGGCCACAGAAATTTCTGAAAATTCGTCAATATTGCCGATCCACAAACCGATTAGAATCATCGCGAGCGGCAAAGAAAGACGCCGCCAGGGCACAACAACAGTGGTCTCTGCTCCGGGCCGATTCGTCAGCAGCGCAACGTTCAACGGGATTAATGCCATCAGCATCCCGGAAGTCGGAACGCCGGCCAAGCGAACTCCTTTCGTCAAAAGAACGTAATAGACGGCGTTCCCGAAAAAACCTAAGCAAAAGGCCTTGATCCAGTCCGATGTGGTCAAAAGCGCCAGCGTCTTTCGACAGTAGTAACAAATCACTAAACTTCCGATCGAATAGACGGTAAAACGCCCCATCGCTACGGTAGCGGGAGAATATTCAGGTAAAAGCAGCGGAATAATGTAAATAAAACCCCAAAGGGAGCATCCGAGTATTCCGTACAGCACGCCCAGAAACATTTATCTATCACCTGTTTTTCTTTTAACGCCTTAATCAATTAGACTTGAGGCTATCGGATTACCACCTAAAATTTAACCTCATTTAAGAAATAGGAGTCTAAATGTTAAAACGCTCGTTTTTGGCTATTCCGCTTGTGGCTGTACTCTCCATGAGTCTCTTGACAGCTTGTGGTGATAAAAAAGAGGCCGCTGCTCCGGCAAAGGCTGAAAAAGTTTTGCGCGTTGGCACCAATCCTACATTTGCACCGTTTGAATTTCAGGCTAAAGGTTCTAACGATCTGACCGGTTTCGATATTGACCTAGCTAAAGCACTTGGCAAACAGATGGGTTACAAAGTTGAACTCGTCAACCTCGGCTTCGATGGTCTGATTCCCGCGCTCTCCACAGGCAACATTGACCTCGCTGTCTCCGGAATGTCCATTACGGAAGAACGTAAGAACGCCGTTGATTTCTGCGATCCTTACTACACTTCAGGCCTGATTGTTTTAGTTCGTCCCGACGAAACCAACATCAAAGGCATCAATGATTTAGTCGGCAAAAGAATCGGTGCACAGATCGGCACAACAGGCGCTACAAAGGCCAGCTCTGTTAAAGGCGCTGACGTCAAACAGTACAACAACGCCAACGAACCGTTCATCGAACTCGACAACAAGGGCGTTGACGCCGTCATCAATGACCAGCCGGTCGTCGCTTACTACCTCGTGAACGGCGGCAAAGGCAAGATGGTCGGTGACATCATGGAAGCCGAGTACTACGGCATCGCTGCCAAAAAAGGAAACAAAGCGCTTGTAAAACAAGTAAATGAAGCCTTGGCAGCGCTTAAAAAGAACGGAGAATACGATAAAATCTACAAGAAGTGGTTCGGAGCTTGATCTGATCCCGCTGTAGAAAGAGAGGGCAGGAATCAACAGTTCCTGCCTGTTGTCATATCTAAACACTGAGAAAATCACATCACAATGGCTTTGGAACTTAACCTGAGCATCATCACGGAGAACCTGCCGCTCTTATTAAAAGGCGCCGGTATCACACTCGAAATTACTGCTCTTTCCGTGGGATTAGGCTTACTAATCGGTATGTTTGTCGGCGTCGCCAAACTTTCTGACAACCGACTCATACGAGGACTCGCTTCTGTCTACGTAGACTGTATCCGAGGCACGCCTCTGCTGGTTCAGATTTTCTTGGTTTACTTTGCTCTTCCTCAAATTATCGGACACCGAATCGATCCGTTCGTGGCAGCCGTCGGCGCCTGCTCGATTAACAGTGGCGCCTACGTTGCAGAAATCTTCCGCGCCGGTATTCAAAGCATCGACAAAGGACAGATGGAAGCTTCCAGAGCGCTCGGCCTCAACTGGTTCCAGGCCATGCGTTTTGTGATCATGCCGCAGGCGTTTAAGCGCATCATTCCGCCGCTCGGCAACGAATTCATCGCCATGCTAAAAGACTCCTCCTTGGTGTCCGTGATCGGTTTTGAAGAACTGACTCGTACCGGCCAGCTGATCATCTCCAGAACTTACGCCGCGTTTGAAATCTGGATTGTGGTCGCCCTCTTGTACCTCATCATGACTTTGGCCATTTCACGCTTTGTCGCTTTACTTGAAAAACGCTTCTCTAAAGGCACGAGAAAATAATCATGGAAGAAAAAGATTCAAAAACGATGATCTCTGTCAAACACCTCTCCAAAAAATTCGGTGAGGTGACAGTCCTCAAAGATATCAATCTGGATATCAAAGAAAAAGAAGTGGTCGTGATTATCGGACCGTCCGGAAGCGGCAAAAGTACGATTCTTCGCTGCCTGAACCACTTGGAAACACCGAGTGGCGGTGAGATCGTCATCGACGGCATCAAACTCGAAGAAGGTGCAAACCTGAACGCCATCCGCCGCGAAGTCGGTATGGTCTTCCAGAGATTTAACCTGTTCCCCAACATGACTGTTCTGCAGAACATCATGCTCGCGCCGATGCAGGTCCGCGGTAAATCTAAAGAAGAAGCTAAAGAAAAAGCCATGCGTCTACTCAAACGCGTCGGTTTGGAACATAAAGCCGATGCCATGCCGGATGAACTCTCCGGCGGCCAACAGCAGCGTGTTGCTATCGCCCGTGCCTTAGCCATGAACCCGAAAGCTTTGCTCTTTGATGAACCGACCAGCGCTCTTGACCCGGAAATGGTAAAGGAAGTTTTGGACGTTATGAAGTCGCTTGCAAAAGAAGGCATGACCATGGTGGTGGTCACACACGAAATGGGCTTCGCCAAGGAAGTCGGCGACCGCGTGATGTTCGTAGACGGCGGCTTAATTGTCGAAGAAGCCACACCTGAAGAATTCTTCTCTCATCCGAAGAACAAACGGACTCAGGATTTCCTCTCCAAGATCCTGTAGCCTCGGTTTCAGCTTTTCTTTTCTGCCAATCAGACCTTCGGGTCTGATTTTTTATTGAGAAAAGATTTTTCGTTTGCCTTTCTTAAATAGAATAGGATTTATCGTTTTTCCATAAAAATTTGCATAACAAGAGTACAAATATGAAAATTTCTCGTCTTTGCCTTCTTGCGGCGTCCCTTGCCGCAGTCCTGACCGTTACCGGCTGCGATGATAAAAAAACGGCTACTCCTGCTGCTCAGGCCTCTGCTGCTAAAACATATAACATCGGTGTTGTTCAGCTTGTCGAACATCAGGCGCTTGACGCTGCCAACAAGGGCTTTGTCGACGGCCTCGCATCCAAGGGTTTCGTAGAGGGCAAGAACGTCAAATTTGACTTCCAGAATGCTCAGGCGGATCAGTCCAACCTTCGCAATATCGCAACCCGTTTTACCGGCAATAAGGTTGACTTGATCGGCGCCATTGCAACGCCTGCGGCTCAGACTATGGCCAACGCCACGAACAAGATTCCTATCGTCGCAACCGCTGTCACCGATTTTGAAATCGCCAAGCTCGTCAAGAGCAATGACAAACCGGGGACCAACGTAACCGGGTCTTCCGATATGGCGCCCATCAGCAGCTTACTGGAACTGATCGTCAAAATTTATCCGAACGCCAAAAACGTCGGTGTGATGTACTCCTCCAGCGAAATCAATTCCGAACGTCAGGTTCAGATCTTCAAAGAAGAAGCCAAGAAGCACAATCTCAACGTTCGCGAAGCAACTGTCTCTAACGTTAATGACATCCAGCAGGCTGCTCAGAGCTTAGTGGGCAAGGTTGACCTTATCTATACACCGACGGACAACACCATTGCATCCGCTGTTCCGGCTCTAATCAAAATCACCGAAAAAGCCAAACTGCCAGTCTTTGCCGGGGAAGGCGGTGAAGTGAAAGGCGGAGCAACGGCCGCTATCGCGATTGATTACTACGAACTCGGCAAGATCGCAGGCACCATGGCGGCCGATATCCTTGAAGGCAAAGCCAAGCCAGAAACCATGCCGATCCAGTATCAGAAGAACTTCAAGACCGTTTTCAACGAAACCGCCGTTAAGAATCTCGGCTTGACCATCCCGGCTGATGTGAAGCACGAACTCGTTAAGTAATCAAAAGTTCTTTCGATGTTAGATTTAGTTTTATCCACCGTTTCTCAAGGCTTGCTGTGGGCCATTATGGCCCTCGGCGTCTTCCTTACTTTCCGCGTCCTGGATATCGCAGACTTGTCCGTTGAAGGCACCTTCCCTCTCGGTGCTGCTGTCGCAGCTACCTTGATCGACGCAGGTCACTCGGTTTGGTTTGCCATGCTGATTGCGCTGATCGCGGGCTGCATCGGCGGTACGGTCACCGCACTGCTGACCACCAAGCTTAAGATCCCGGCACTGCTTTCCGGCATTCTGACCATGATCGGCCTTTACTCCGTCAACCTCATGATCATGGGAAAAGCCAACGTCCCCCTGCTCCGCGCAGAAACCGTCTTTACGCTGACCGAGGATCTCTTCGGGGTTTCTTCGGTTGTCGCTACCCTGATTGTGGGTTTAATCGCAACGACAGTAGTCGGTGTGATCATGTATTGGTTCTTCGGCACTGTGCTGGGTACTGCTATTCGTGCCACCGGCTGCAACCCTCAGATGGCCCGTGCGCAAGGCATCAACACCAACGTCATGGTCATTCTCGGACTGCTTATCTCTAACGGTTTGGTCGCCCTTTCCGGCGCCCTCGTTGCCCAAAGCAACGGCTTTGCCGACGTGGGTATGGGTACCGGCACTATCGTCATCGGCTTGGCGTCGGTCATTATCGGTGAAGTGCTTTTCGGAACGCGCAGCTTTAAGAACTGGCTGATTTCCGTCGTGCTCGGCTCTGTGGTGTACCGCGCCGTGATCGCCATCGTTCTGGAACTGGGCATGCCGCCGAACGACCTCAAACTGTTCACCGCTGTTTTGGTTGCTATCGCACTTTCTCTGCCTTTGATCAAAAACAAATTCGCCATCATGAAGCGTTCGGAGGAAGCCGATGCTTAAGATTACTCATCTCCATAAGACTTTCTTCCCCAACACGCCGAATGAGAAAAAGGCGCTTCGCGGTGTGAACCTGACGCTCGAAGAAGGAGACTTTGTCACCGTTATCGGTTCCAACGGTTCCGGCAAATCTACTTTGATGAACTGCATTGCAGGCGTTTTTTATCCTGATAAAGGCCACATTCTCATTGACGGAGTCGACGTCACACGCATGCCCGAGCATGTTCGCGCCAAGTACATCGGACGAGTTTTCCAGGATCCGATGAAAGGAACGGCTGCCGATATGCAGGTAGCCGAAAACCTCGCAATGGCAAGCCGCCGTGGCAAACCTTTATCGCTCAAGTGGAGCTCTCAGAGTAGTCAGTTGGCTGAGTTCCGTGAGGCTTTGAAAGAGCTGGATTTAGGTCTTGAGAACCGTCTAGAAACCCGCATCGGAACGCTTTCCGGCGGCCAAAGACAATCCATCACGCTGCTGATGGCCACTCTGGTTCCGCCCAAGCTTTTACTTCTGGACGAACACACCGCTGCCTTAGACCCGAAAACGGCTGAGAAAGTCTTAAATCTGACGCAGAAGCGTGTTTCTGAGGGCAATCTCACCACGCTGATGATCACGCACAATATGCGAGATGCTCTGCGTTTCGGCAATCGTCTGATCATGATGCACGAAGGCCGTGTGGTGGTAGACGTAAAGGGAGAGCAAAAGAAGGAACTAACGATTCAGTCTCTCCTGGAGCTTTTCGAGAAGGCCAGCGGCGCAGAGTTCGATGATCCCGAAGCCCTGCTTACCGTCGACTAACAAAAACTTTTGAAATTCTTCCAGTCCCGGTCTGTTAAGAAAATAGGCCGGGATTTTTTATGAATTCAATTTTGTATCGCGGCGTACCGTCGTCATCCACTTGCTCGCGAACTTCGGAGCCGACGCCGCCCACATAAATCAGCGTTTTGCCCCGCCAAACCAAAGGCAGGTTCTTGCGTTCAAACTCAGGGATCCCTGCTTCCTGGAAGAGCATTTTGAGGGCTTTGCGGGGACGGAATTTATGAATCTTGATTTTCTCACCGCCGGAGCGCCGGCGAATCGAGAGCGGCTGAGCTTTCAGATAACCTTCGTTAAAGCCCTCTTCGGCCGGTGTAAAAACAAGCTTCCCGTTGTACTGTGGTAAGTCAATTTCAGGTTCTCCGTGCCATTCGACAATGATCTCAGCTTCGCTTTCCGGCTTTTCATGCTCGGTGACCATAAGACGAGACCCGTATTTGCGAATTTCTAAACCGTCGGAGAACATGAGACAGACACTTTGCTTTGTCGTCTCTTTGATCTGGCGAATCATTTCCAGCAGACGCGACCTCGGCAGGGGTTTAAAACCTACTCTGTCGAGCCACAATCTCAGAACCCGAGCTCTGCGTCCAGCAGGAAGTGCTAAAAAATCGTCAATACGAAGGTATTTCCCGTCGTTCTCAGACGCTTGATTAAAGTCGTCTTCGGCGACATCACGAAGCGTCTCTGCCGCTTCTGCTATCAGCTCTATGCTGCGGGCTGCGGCTGTTTTGAATCCCGGACGAATCTTTTCCAGTTCGGGAATGATGTTGTGCCGAATCGCGTTGCGAAGATATTTCGTATCTTCATTACTTTCATCTTCGACCCACTTGATACCTCGAATTTCGGCAAAACGTTCCAGTTCTGTCCTTTGAAACCCGAGCAGCGGACGCATAATCGTGCATCCGTCTTTGCGAAGCAGCGGAGGCATGGCGGCTAATCCCGCAGGACCTGAGCCTCTCATCCATTGAATAAGGAACGTTTCGAGCTGATCGTCTAAATGATGAGCCGTTAAGATCACGTCCGCCGCTGCCTTCCTCGCTTCCTCTTCGAGAACTTCATAACGAAGCTGACGCGCTTCAGCCTCAAAACCGGCGCCGCCCGAAGGCACTGTCACTTTTCTGAGAACAAACCGCACACCGCACTTCTTCGCGCGCTCTTCACAAAACTCAGCCCATTCGTTGGCGTGCTTTGAAAGGCCGTGGTGGACGTGGACCGCGGTAATTTCGCCGTAAGACTTTCCCTTGAGCTGGGAGACTGCGTAAAGCAGAACGGAGGAATCCAGACCGCCCGAGAAGGCGACAATCACATTGATCGGTTTCTCGCCGGAAGCAATCGGCAGTCCGTCGGCGGACAGCTGCAGCTGTCGGGCAGTATTTTCAAGAGCTGTCCGGACACGCGTTGTAATGCCGCGGACAGTTTTCTTTTCAGAAGGATTATTTTTCGACTTCGGCATATTTTCCGTAGTTGAGGAGCTTCTTGTAGCGTTCTTCCAGAAGCTCCTCGGTGCTCATGCGCTTCAGCGTGCGAAGGGAATCGCTCAAAGAACGCTTTAAGGTTTGGGCCATCGCTTCAGGATCGCGATGAGCGCCGCCTAAAGGCTCAGGCAGGATCTTGTCGATCAGACCGGCATCAAACAGCTGGTGAGCGGTCAATCCCAAGGCCTTTGCTGCATCCGGAGCCTTAGCTGCACTCTTCCACAAAATGGAAGCACAGCCTTCCGGCGAAATAACGGAATAAGTGGAATACTGAAGCATCTGAACGACATCAGCCACTGCAATCGCCAAGGCACCGCCGGAGCCGCCCTCGCCAATTACCGTTGCAACGATCGGCGTTTTCAGTCGACTCATCACAAAGAGGTTGTGACCGATCGCCTCGGACTGCCCGCGCTCTTCAGCGCCGATGCCCGGATAGGCACCCGGTGTGTCGACGAAGGTAAAGATCGGCATGGAGAACTTTTCGGCTGTCTGCATCAAGCGGAGCGCTTTGCGATAGCCTTCCGGACGGCTCATTCCGAAATTACGGAGCGTTCTTTCGCGCGTATCACGGCCCTTCTGATGTCCGATCACCGTAACCGGCTCACCGTTAAAACGAGCCATGCCGCCGACAATAGAAGGATCATCCGCGTAAGCACGATCACCGTGCAGTTCGTGGAAGTCCGTAAAAATCATGTTGATGTAATCCAGTGTGTACGGACGATTCGGATGGCGAGCCAAAAGCGACATTTCCCAAGGAGAAAGCTTATTGAAGATTTCTTTGAGAAGTTTGGCTTTTTTCTTTTCAAGCCCGTTGATGTCGCTTGTTAAATCCAAACCTTCGGATCCGGAGCTCATATCGCGGAGTTCCTGAATTTTTTCCTCAAGCTGAGCAACGGGTTTTTCAAATTCTAAGTAAGTGACTTTTGCCATGTTATTCCTTTAGTACTGCATCGGTCCGTTGTTAAGGCTTCGCCATAAATACCATGTGCCGGCGGTTTTCCATGGACCCCATTTGGCAATCACCGATGACATTTCTTCTTTTCGGTCGGCCGCTGACCATTCTTCAAACGCGATCTCCGGAAAATACGCTTGGCCGACGGCTTTGATAAAGCCGTAATCGAGCATTGGAGCAACATCCGGACGACGCAGCGCAAAGATCAAAAACATTTCCGCCGTCCAGGGGCCTACGCCTTTGATGGTACAAAGTTCCTTGATAATTTCCTCATTGGAACGATGCTGAAAGCCGTCGGCCGCATCCGGATTCTCGAGAAAAAAGCGACAGATATCAAAAACGTACTCAATCTTACGTTCGCTCAAACCTGCGGTCCTCAAGGTTCGACGATGTTTGCGGGTAATAATTTCAGGTTTTATTTCTTTACAGGCTTTAGCAAACCGTTCCCATATGTTGGCCGCCGCTTTAACGGAGATCTGCTGCCCGATCACGGAGCGCAGCAGCGTCTCAAAAGGATTCCCGCGAGTCGCAAGAAATCCTTCAGGATTGGCGCGAATGATTTGGGCCATGACGGGATCAGCTTCGGAAAGCTCCTTTTTAGCTTGATCCCACCATTCGGGTTTTTCGGTTTGCTCTGCCATAGAGATTAAGCTCTGCGCCAAGTCGTCACACCGCCGGGAGCATCTTCCAAAACAATATTCTTTTCTAAGAGCTCTTTACGGATTTCATCAGCTCTTGCCCAGTTCTTAGCAGCCTTTGCCGCCTTTCTTTCCGCGATCAAGGCTTCGACAGCTGCTTCGTCCACAGAATCCACGGCGCCTTTGACGAAGGCTTCTGGGTCTAGCTGGAGGATGCCAAGCACACCGCCGAGTTTTTTGAGCTGGCGTGCAAGTTCAGGAGACTTCGTTTGGTTGACTTCTTTGGCCAATTCGAAGAGAACAGCGACAGCCTGAGCCGTATTGAAATCGTCATCCATCGCTTCTTTGAACTGAGCGGCATACTTTTCGTTCCAGTCCAGAGGGTTGTCGTCTGCCGGCGTATTTTTGAGCGCCGTATAAAGACGAATCAGTGCCTGATGAGCGTCTTCGACCAAAGCAGAAGAGAAATCGATCGGGCTTCTGTAGTGGGAGCGCAGTAAGAAGAAACGGAGCGTTTCGTTGCCGTTCTTGTCGCCGTACTGAGTGTTCGTTTCCTTTAAAGCATCACGGATGGTCCAGAAGTTGCCGAGAGACTTACTCATTTTCTCGCCGTTGACGCGCAGCGGACCGGAGTGCATCCAGGTGTTCACGAACTTCTTACCGTTGGCAGCTTCACTCTGAGCGATTTCATTTTCATGGTGCGGGAACATCAAGTCAGGACCGCCGCCGTGAATATCAAAGGTTTCTCCAAGCAGATCACAGCTCATGGCAGAGCACTCAATATGCCAGCCGGGACGTCCTTTGCCCCATTTGGAATCCCACTCGGGTTCACCGGGTTTTGCTCTCTTCCAAAGTGCAAAGTCCAGCGGATCCTGCTTGGCTTCCTCAACTCTAACGCGCTCCCCGGGCTGCAGTTCGTCGACTTTCTTGCCGGACAAGGCGCCGTAGGGTTTAAATTTACGAACGGAGAAATCGACGTCACCATTCTTGTCCTGATAGGCATAGCCCTTTTCTTCGAGCTTCTCGATCAGGGCAAGCATCTTAGGAATGTATTGAGTCGCTCTCGGCTCAACGCTCGGAGGCAAGCAGCCGAGTTCATCGAGATCTTCCTGCATGCGCTTGGTATAGGTCTCGGCCAGTTCGGACGGCAGAATCTTGCGTTCAGCCGCACGTTTAATAATCTTGTCGTCAACATCGGTTACGTTGCGGACGAATTTGACGTCGTAGCCGCTCTCCTGGAGCCAGCGTCTTGCCACGTCAAAAGCGATAAATGTTCTTCCGTGTCCAATGTGGCAGTCATCGTAGACGGTAACGCCGCAAACATACATTCCGACTTTTTCGGGTGTAATGGATTTAAAGGGCTCCACGCTACGAGAGAGCGTATTGTAAATTTTTAAGGCCATCGGACTTCCTTTCGTTAATGGAACAGCCGGATTGAGTCGAAGCTTCCTAACTTCTGCTCGCACCGAGCCTAATTTGTTGATTTTACCAAATGGAAGCCTTCACACCTAGGCAGGAAACCGTCTGTACCAAAGACAAAGATACTCCTGACCTAAGTAGAAATCCTAGGGCTCAAGACTTGTCATAAACATCAGATCGTTTAGATTGGGAGAAGTTGTTCTAAGGAGATCGTTATGAAGCGTTTTACAATCGTCCTTGCTTTGCTGTCGTTACCTTTCATTGCCGGCTGCATGCACCACGGCCATTACTACAACGATCATCGTCCGTACGCCTCCGACGGCTACTACGGACCGCATCGTTATGACAATTCGGCCTATCCGCAATACCCTTGCGCAGAACCTCAGCAGAGAATGCCGCACCGCGGTTACCATCGGTACTAAACCGAAAAAGAATATTTGAGAGCATTCTTGAAAAAATCCTTTTCAAGAGCCTCCGTGAAAAAAAGCGAAAACCGGAGAACCGATTTTCGCTTTTGGTTTTTATGCAGTGCCGGAAAATTTTCCGGACTGGATTTTCACAATATCACTTGATTTCCATCGACTTCACGGTTTTATCGATGTCACCGCAGGCAGCCATAACGCCAGTCAAACGTCCGAACGTCAAAGCTCTGCCGTGATTCATGCCCGGGCAAATGGTCGGATAGTCGCCGGATCCGAAGTAGTCACCGGCCGCGGCGCCGCAAACGTAGAGGCCTTCGATCGGTTTATCGTTCTTGTCTAAAACATGAAGGCTAGGATCAGTATGCAAACCGCCGGACATTGCGAGGAGTGTGCTCACAAGACGGCCGGCATAGAACGGGCCCTTCTGAATCGGAGTAAGCAGTTCGGGACGCTTGCCGAAATCATCGTCATGGCCTTTAGCCGCAAGTTCGTTGTAGCGAGTTACGGTTGCTTTAAGGGCTTCTACAGGAACGCCCATCTTCTGAGCAAGTTCATCAAGTGTATCGGCAACGACAACCTTACCGTCCTTGATGTGCTGCGCCTGGGAAGCCTTTTCAATTTCAACGTTCCAGCCGTTGCCCCAAGGCTGCCACATTTGTCCGTAGAAAAGACCGCCGGCGAGGTTGCCGTCAACCTGTTTCTTCACGTCCTGTGTCCAGTTGGAGTCGTAGACCGTCCATGCAATTCCGTGCGGCTGAAGTTCTTTAGAGCAAGACTTGGACTGGGTGTTGACGTCTTCGTTCATAAAACGTTCGCCGTTGGCGTTCACATGCAGGAAACCGTAGCTGCCGGCGCCGGCCTCTAAGTGAACCGTTGCTGCATGGTTATCGTTCTTCTGCATCACGCCGCCGGCCTGCATCGTCATGATGTGGGCGTCACCGGTGTTGGATTTTGTCGGGAAGTAGATCTGTGCATCGGCGTGCAGAGAATACGGGGCAAAAGCCTTTCTCATCTCTTCATTGGAGCCGTAGCAGCCGGTTGCAATGATGACGCCTTTTGCGGCATTGATCTGGGTATAGTTATTCGGTCTGCCGGCGATGAGACCGGTAACGCGCTTGTTAGCGTCCTGAATGAACTGGACGGCAGGAGTACGGTACATCAGTGTGACGCCGGCTTTCTTCAGTTCTTCTTCAAAGCAAGGCATGAGCGCGACATTGCCGATGCCTTCGGAGTTACCGTATGTGTAGTCAAGATTGATGTTCTTGTTGTAGAAGAAGTGCGTGACGGGGAATTCGGTGTAAGTCGGGCCTTTGTAATAGCCTTCCCAAAGTGTCACATTGGTGTCGTGTTTGCCGGCAATGTCAATGGCCCAATCCATGCAGTCACCGCACTTTCTAGCAAACATCCAAAGCAGGCGTTCATCCATTCTGCCTTGGCCCCATGCCACCAGACGGCGGACGATTTCGGCGGCATCAATATCGATACCCATCTTTTTCTGCAGAGAACTATTAAAGGCAGTGATATGACCGCCTCGACAGCTCCAGCCGCGGTTTTTTTCAACTAAAACGACTTTAGCACCTTCCTGAGCGGCTGTCAGTGCGGCTGCTGCCACTTTTCAGGAATATCACCGGCGTGCGCTGCAGTTCCGGCCATAGCTGCGCCTGTCGCGGCTAACGTGCTTTTAAGAAAACCGCGGCGAGAAAGTTCAACTTTTGACATTTTTATTCTCCTTGGTGAGAAGTTAAGTAATTAAGGGACTTGGATGCTTTGTGCGCCTTTGTGACATTCGGCGCAGGCAATTACGGACTGAGAGTGGCCTTTGTGACACTGAAGGCATTCGAACGTATCGAAATGGGTTTTGTGAATGTTGGCGACCTTCTTGCCTTCGATTTCTAAAGCTTTGCCAGCAGACTCTTCTCCATGACATTTTTGACAGGAGGCTTCGGAGACATTTGAGCTCGAAGGTTTGCCTTCCATGTGGCAGGCGGCGCAGTCCTGACCTTTAGCTGCATGAAGGTCTGCAACGCCCGCGGCTGAGGCGTTCAGCATAAATGCGCCAAAAGCTGCAAAGGTTAATACGACTAATTGTTTGTTCATCTTTCTTCCTTGTTCGAGGATGTTTTCAATATAAAAATGATGAACAACACTTGTTGTCAGCTATCTGACACTTTTACCAATGCCCTTTTGCTGCCGCTCCAAAAGTGTCAGGAAGCTGACGGTTTTTCTCGTCTTTTGCGAATGCGAACGGATGGTTGAACTCCGTTTTCCAGCCAGTCAAAACAGCCGTCAATGAACTTTTTAGAGAGTTGCGTTTCGCCTTTCTTTCTCACGATGTCTCCGTTTGACTCAATTTCCGTATGAACTGAAGAAACCGATTGTCGGGAGGCGTTCACAAAGGCTGAGAGCTCAACAGCGGTCAGTGTCAACGGAATACTGACAAAACTTTTTTTCTCTGTGGTTTTTCCGAAAGAAGCCGCCAGACTTGCGTAAAGAACCTGAAGGCGATCGGGAAGCGTTAAGGTCGAGTTGGCGATTAATGCTTCCATGCAGGATTCGTGATGCGCAATCACCGACAGCGTATGCGCATGCAAAAGCTCCGGGTTTTGGATAAGGAAGTCCCTGAAGATATCTCGTTTGATCAAGCGAACTTCCGAGTCGCGAAACGCACTGTCGTAAACGTTAACGGACTCATGAGTCAGACCGTCTACGTCTCCCATCAAGGAACCGGGAGGGATAAGCGAAAGATAATGATTTTTAAGGTGCTTATCCGGAAACGAGAATACGCCTAGGCCGCAGAGGACCAAAGCGATTTCTCCTGCGTCACCGCCGTTAAAAATCGAAGCGCCCTGCTTGAGGCGAAGATAACGCCCGTACTGATTGAAGAACTGTTGTATTCGCGGATCGATCTGAGGATGGATCCACGGCAATTGGCGAAAAACTTGTCTCATGATCTCCTTCCGTCACCCTCAGACTACACACCCGCAGGATTTTTTGCACTTGTGACTTTCTCTAAGCAGAGGCCGAGAAAAGTCCGAATTCGGTCTCCGCAGTTGTAAATATTCTTGATTTTTGCGTTGTTTAGCCGAATTCCATAGAATCTTGACTAACATGTAAGTTTGTTCAAACAATAAGTACAGGTTCAATATGCGTCTGCCCTTGATCTTCGGTTGTGCAGTCCTCTCCGGTTTGCTTCTTTCAGCTCAGGTTTCCGCACAGGATAGCGTTCCGCTCTTCGGTGATAAGACCCCGGACATTGTGAATCCGGCCCGCTCGGTATCCCAGCTGATCAGCCGAGGCAAATACGCAGATGCCATGAATCTCGCAGACAAAGAATTGGCTGTCAATCCGCAGAACGTCAACCTTCGCTTCCTTCGAGGCGTTATCTTCATGGAAACGAAGAAAAATGACGAGGCAAAAAGAGTTTTTGAACAGCTGATTCGCGAATATCCCGAAATCGCAGATTCCTACAACAACCTCGCCGTCATCTATGCCGGCGAAGGCAACCTCGGACGCGCCCAGGATCTTCTGGAGCGTGCGCTGATGAACAACGCCTCATCCGTCACGACTTATTCCAACCTCGGTGATATTTACGCTGCTAAAGCTGCCGATATGTATGCCAAGGCGGCACGTTTGGCACCCAAGAACGGACGTTTAAAGGAAAAAGCTCAAATTGCTCAGGATCTGACGATTCGGACCGCTCCTTAATCTATTCTTTGCTGCAGGCATTCTCCTGCAGAATGTTTTTTAGGATTTAACTCCATGTTTAATGTCAAAAAACTGGCTTTCGGCGCCGCAATGCTGGCTGCCTCTGCTGTTTGCTTTGCTGCTCCTAAAGTTGAAATCGTTACCTCGGAAGGCAACATCGTTGTCAACCTTAACGAGAAAGCTGCTCCGACGACAGTAGCTAACTTCGTCAAGTATGCAAAAGAAGGTTTTTATAACGGTACGATTTTCCATCGCGTCATCAACAACTTCATGATTCAGGGCGGCGGTTTTGACCGCAATCTGCATCAGAAGAGCACGCACGCTCCGATCAAACTCGAAGATAAGAACGGTCTGAAAAACACCGTCGGTACCATTGCAATGGCCCGTACGAACAATCCTGATTCTGCTACCAGCCAGTTCTTCATCAACCTGAAAGACAACGACTTCCTTAACGGCACATCCACGAAGGACGGTTACGCTGTTTTCGGTGAAGTCGTCACCGGTATGGATGTCGTTCGCAAGATCGGCCGTGCTCCGACAGGATCCAAGGGTTTCATGGATGATGTCCCGGTTCGTCCCGTCATCATCGAATCCGTCAAAGTTTTAAAGTAATTTTTTAGGAAAAAGAAATGATCCGTTTAACTACAAACTTCGGCACTATCGATATTGAACTCGATTACAAGAATGCACCTGTTACTGCTTCTAACTTCGAACAGTATGTCAAAGACGGCCACTACAACGGCCTGATTTTCCACCGCGTCATCCCCGGCTTCATGATCCAGGGCGGCGGCTTCAAACCTGGCATGGACGAAGTCGACACTCGCGAACCGATCAAGAACGAAGCCAACAACGGCTTGTCCAATGAAAAGTACACCATTGCTATGGCTCGTACGAACGATCCGCATTCTGCCAGCGCTCAATTCTTCATCAACGTCGCCGACAACAAGTTCCTCGATTTCAAGAGCGAAACAATGCAGGGCTGGGGCTATGCCGTATTCGGCAAGGTTGTTGCCGGTCAGGATGTTGTTGACAAGATCGCTAAAGTCCGCACCGGTAGAGTCGGTTGGTATGACGATGTCCCGACCGAAGATGTCGTTATCGAAAAAGCTGAGGTTATCTAAGTGTCATTCAACGGCGTTGTTCCTGCTGAGAGCTGTCTCTCCAAAATTCCTCCTTTGCAAAATCCCGTCTTTATCGCCGATTTGCATTTAGCTGCCGACAAACCGGCAACTAAGGAGGCCTTTTTCAAGTTCCTCAAAAACGACGCCGCTCGTTTCTCCGAGCTCGTCATTCTCGGAGACCTCTTCGAATTCTGGGCCGGAGACGATCATGCTCCGGCCTATGCCGACATTTTGGAAGCCCTCAAAGCTTTCTTCCTCAACGGGCACCGCATCTATGTGATGCACGGAAACCGCGACTTTCTGCTCGGTAAAGGTTTTACCGCAGCCACCGGTGCTCAGCTCATTGCAGACCCGATTCCGGTTCAAGTCGGATTTGATCACATCCTTTTGTCCCACGGCGATATGTGGTGCACGCTTGATCCTGAATATCAGCAGTTCCGTGCGACCCTGCGCAGCCCCGATGTCCAGCGTCAGATCCTCGGTGAAAAACTTGAACACCGTATCGCTTTGGCCGGAGGCCTGCGCAATCAGAGCGCCTATGACAACCAAGAAAAAAGCCAGGAAGTCATGGATGTCGTCGTCAATGACGTCGCCCGTTCCGTGCGACAATATAGAACCAAAATCATTATTCACGGACATACCCACCGTCCTGCACACCATACGCACGTCAATGAAGACTCGCGTTTCGACCGCTGGGTACTGCCTGACTGGGATTTCGAAAACGGTCGTTCCCGCGGCGGCTACCTGAGCTTCGAGAACGGATATATTCATTTCGGACATTTGGACTGAAATGCTGATCGATTCACACTCTCACATTGACGGAGCTGAGTTTCAGCTCGATATCGACGAAGTTTTTGCCCGCATGAAAGAGGCCGAAGTCGGAGGCGCCTTAGTCGCCGGCACATCGCTTCAGGATTACGAGCGGGGCTTAAATTTCGCCAATGCACATAAAAACGTTTGGTACGCCGCCGGCGTTCATCCGAGTACCAAGGATGACGACCATGAAGCGAGCATCGAAGAACTCGTCGGACTCACTAAACCACAGAAAGTCGTTGCCATCGGCGAATGCGGTTTGGACTACTACTATGAGGAAGCGCCTTACGATGCTCAGCTCGAGCGTTTTGCCCGCCACATCGAGGCCGCAAAACTGGCAAATCTGCCGGTAATTGTCCACTCTCGTGACGCACAGGAAGACACGATTCGTCTGTTAAAAGAGCACGACGCAGGTTCGACAGGCTTTGTGCTCCACTGCTTCACAGGCGATAAGAAAATGGCTCAAGATGCGCTCGATCTCGGCGGCTATCTTTCTTTTTCGGGTATCGTCACGTTCAAGAACGCAACTCAGATTCAGGAAGTCGCGTCCTGGGTTCCGAGCGATCGCTATCTCGTAGAAACCGATTGTCCTTACCTTGCTCCGATTCCGTTCCGCGGAAAACGCAACGAACCTTCCTACGTTCGTTACGTTGCTCGTAAGGTCGCTTTTCTGCGGGGAGAGACGCTCGAAAAAGTAGCTGAAGATTCCACCCAAAACTTTTTCAGATTATTCAGCAAGGCTGAATTACTATGATGTACCGCAAATTAGCTTTACTTGCCGCTTCCTGCCTTTTATCGGTTTCCGCATTCGCAACGACATACGACGATGCCGTGGATGCCACATTTAAAAACGATGCCGACGCCTTAGCTCCTCTGCTTGCGAAAGGTCTCGACCCGAATACCGTCACCTCCAGCGGTGCCGGCGAACCGCTTTTAATGCTTGCCATCCGCAAGAATGCAAACAACGTGATTGATCTGCTGCTTAAGCAGAAAAACATCAAGGTTGATCAGCCCAATACACTGAAAGAAACCCCGCTGATGATCGCAATCTTCCTGAAAGACAACGACGTGGCGAAAAAGTTAATTGCTCACGGCGCCGCAGTTAACAATCCTAAAAACTGGTCTCCCCTGCACTACGCAGCCACGTCCGGCAACAAGGAAATGGTCAAGTACCTGATCAGCAAAGGCGCCGATGTGAACGCAAGAACGCTTCGCGGCATCACTCCGCTTTACATGGCAGCCAGAGAAGCCGATGCTGACACAGTCAAGCTCCTTTTGCATGCCGGAGCCCGCAAGGATTACTGTACCAACGATGAACTCGCTCCGTACGATATTGCCAAACAGCGCGGCAATTCGACTGAAGTGCAGAATCTTCTGAAATACGATCACTGCCGTTAATTCGCAGCACAAACTTATCACTCACGGCCCATCCATCCCGATGGGCCGGTTTTTTAATAAACCATGACACCGTCCCGTACTCTCGAACTTCTCGCTCCCTGCAAGACCTGCGATATCGGCATCGAAGCCTTCAAACACGGCGCTGATGCCGTCTATATCGGCGGACCGCTTTTCAGCGCCCGCGCCAATGCCGGGAACTCCATGTCGGAAATAGAGCGTCTTGCTTCCTTCGCGCACCGTTTCAACGGACGTGTCTATATGGCACTGAATACGATCTTTTCCGATGAGGAACTGCCGGAGGCCGTAAGGCTCGCCCATCAGGCTTACCACGCAGGCGTTGATGCGCTGATCGTTCAAGACATGGGACTGCTGATGTGCGATCTGCCGCCGATCCAGCTGCATGCATCCACTCAGTGCGATATCCGCACCACGGAAAAAGCCGTGTTTCTGGAATCCATCGGCTTTTCTCAGATCGTCCCTGCTCGTGAACTGACTTTGGGGCAGATCCAAGAGATGGCTGAAGCGCTGAAAACCGCCCGAATTGAATTCTTTATTCACGGCGCGCTTTGCGTCAGCTACAGCGGTCAATGCTACGCCAGTCAAGCCTTTAAAGGCCGGAGCGCCAACCGCGGAGACTGCGCGCAAATCTGCCGCCTCCCGTTTGACCTCTTTGACGAGGAAGGCAAATCTATCAGCCGCGGCAAACATCTCCTTTCCTTGAAAGACAACAACCAGTCTCAGAACCTAGACGCCCTCATTGCCGCCGGCGTTCGCAGCTTCAAGATTGAAGGCAGATACAAGGACCTGACTTACGTCAAGAACACGACTGCTTTCTATCGTCGAGAACTTGATGCTTGGCTGGAAAAGCACCCGGACTTCGAAGCTGAGAGCGACGGAAAAGTCGAATTTAACTTTGAGCCCTCGCTCGAGAACGCTTTCAACCGAGGAGCAACCGACTACTTTGTCAACGGCCGCAGCGACCATATGGAGGCCTTCAGCACGCCGAAAAATTCCGGCGCCGTCATCGGCCAGGTCGTCAAAGTTAACGACCGCTCCTTCCTCGTTAAAACCAAAGAAGAACTCCATAACGGCGACGGCCTGACTTTCTTTACCGACACGGATGAACTCTCAGGGCTTCTGATCAATCGTGCCGAACAAAAAGACACCGGTCTTTGGGAAGTCTTCACGCGCGAGCCCTGCAGCCGAATCACCGGCCTGAAAGAAGGCCTCCGCTTAATGCGCAATAAAGACGCAGCTTGGCTTAAACGAATGAATGCCGAGACGGCGCTCAGAAAGATCCCGATTCGCATCGAGGCTTCCGTCGGCCCGAACGGCATCGATATCCGTGCCGATGACGGTCACGGTCATCAATCCGAGGTTTCTCTTTTAGAACCTCTCCCGGAAGCCAAGAATCCGCAGGCAGTCAAAGAACAGGTTCTGCGCGCCTTGGGCAAACTCGGCTCCACCGACTTTGTTGCCGACAATATCCAAATTGAGGGAGATCATCCCAGTTTTATGAGCGCTTCTGTGCTTAACGGTCTTCGCAGAGAGCTGATCTCTCGCTTGGAAGAGGATCGTTCTCAAAAGAGAGAAATTCTTCCGCAGGCAGGAGATGATACATCCGCCGTCTTCCCGGTTAAAGAACTGGACTATCACGGCAATGTCATGAACAAGAAGGCGCTTGAGTTTTACAAACTTCACGGAACTCAAGTCACCGAACCTGCCTTTGAGAAAGGACAGCATAAAGGCGAAACAGAAGTCATGCGCTGCCGCTACTGCATTCGTCACGCTTTGAACATCTGTCCGAAACAAGGCAAGCTGCGCGGCGAGAAAATCAAACCGACTCCGCTGAAGCTTCGAAACGGCAAAATTGAACTCACGGCTCACTTCCACTGCAAGCCGTGCGAAATGTCGTTGACTACGAAGGTCTAAAACCTGAAGTTCATTTGAGCACGGTTCTTGGCATCCGAGATGGCATCCAAGAGCCGCGAATACGCCGGAGAACCCTGAGGCGTCAGAAGCAGCAGCTCCTGCCAAAATTCGACTGCTTTGCTGTATTGACCACTTTGGTAAGCCACGATTCCGCCGAGCTCAAGCGCTCGAATGTTGGAGGGCTCCAGCTTTACGGCTTGCTCAAGATCAGATACTGCCTGAGAGCGGAGCATGGGATCCGACGTTTCTAGGGCAAAGACAGCGCGCTGAACGCGATAATCCGCCGTTTTGGCAACTCCGTTCGGAGATACGTGAAAGGCCTCATTCATCGCATTTACGGCCTCTTTATATTGCCCCTCCCTCCCGAATTCATCAGCCAGCGCAAGCCACGCACGAACCGCTCTAGGGCTTTCTTTAAGGAAAGTCTTGAGTTGTCCGATCCGGTCGGCCGACTGTGCAGCTGCCAGCGCTTCCGGTGTTCCTTTATAAGTTACAAGGGAAGGATTAGCCCAGGAAAAATAAAGGAAAACAGCGGTTAAGGGAATGAGGAGAAAAAGAAAAATAGAAACCGGCTTTACCCAGCTCGGATTGCGGTATGCAACGTTGGGAGTTGCGGTTTCCTCGACTGCCCTGGCCTCAAGCTCGGAAAGTTCTGCGTCGTAGACAGCTTTGGAGATTCTGTGTTCGGCCAATTCTTGATTCAGGGTTTGGAATTGATCCTGATAAACCAGGCGATTGAGCCCTGTGTTTTCGACTTCCGTTTTAGAAGAAGAACGGAGGCCGATATAAAGACAAACTTCTAAAAGCAGAAGCAGTGCTGCGGCGCAGATCCAAAAGATAAGGTCGGAGGACATTCACAACTCCTGCTTTTAGGTTTATCCGTCAAACCGGCGGTTAACCGGTTTGACGAAAGATTAAATCAAATTACTTCTGGGCGGTCTGCTGAGCCTGGGGCTGAGCTTGTGCAGCAACTTTAGCAGCAACTGCGTCGCGGAGAAGTTTTGTTGCTTTCTGAGAGGCGGCCACGGATTTTGCCAGGGACTCTTTAGCCTGAGGCATATTGTGGAACCAAGAACCGTTGGAAGCGGTCCACCATTCCCAGTTGGTATGAGCAACAGAGTGGAGATCCTGAGCCTGTTTGATAACGGCAGGATCAACACCGGCGTCGTTAGCCTGTCTGAAGGCGATGAACATCTGGCCCATGGAGGCTTCGGCTTCACGAAGTTTGCCGTTGTAGTGAGCATTCATGGAGTCAAGAACCTTGTTCATCTGAGCTTCGGTCTTGTCCTTATGACACTGCAGACAGGTTTCCTGGATATATGCACGCGGTGTGGTTGCCCAGTGAGAGGTGTAAACGTTGCCGTTTGCATCTTTAACCTTCGGCATGTGGCAGGCTGCGCAGCCGACGCCCATTTGGTCATGCTTGGAGTTCCAATAGACTTCGGTGTCTGGGTGCTGCATCTTGGTTAGAAGAGCGCCGGTCTGATTGTGCTTGAAGTCCTTGAAAGAAGCATGTTTGTAGAAGTCTTCAATGCGGGTGACATCAACCAGCGGGAAGAGGTTCGTGCGCGGGTCGTCCATCTTGATGGGCTTGCCGGTAGCAGGATCGGTACCCGGGTTGCAGTTGTATTCAACGTGGCACTGTGCGCACATGAGTTTGCTGTCGGGTTTGCCGAGGATGGCGATCTTGCGGGTGAAGCCGCGAAGACCCATATCCTTAACTTCAATCGGAGTCTTGTTGGCGGATTCCGAATAAAGTGTCGGGTAGTCGGTACGAGTCATGGCCTGGATCAATGCGTCGCGAACGATACGGGGCTGAGCACTGTGCGGGTCATGGCACATGTTGCAGTTCAAAGCATGGTTGATGTTGTGAACCAGATCGACCGGGTTGGAAGCACGGCTCCACTTGGCCTTAGTGTTCGGGTCGCCCAAGTAGGCCCAGTCCATCATGACGTCTGTAGATTTGCAGGTCCAGCAAACAGGGTTGGCTGCGGCTGCAGTACCGGGTTTATGAGGCTTCTGAGCGTTGCCGGGGATCGTATCATCGATCTTTTCCCAGACGCCGAAGAAACCGCTGTTGTCACCGCTGAAGAGCCAGCCTTCTTTCGGTTGGAAGCGGCCGCCGAAGGAGCGGTCGGCAATAAACTGGTCGACTGCTGCATAGGCGTGCGATCTCGGCAGGTTGTGTTCTTTCACAAAGCCGTGAGCTCCGAGTGCTTCATCAAAGAAGGGGTTCGGAGAGATGTTGTTCAAATTCTTCTTGGAATCGCGAGCGATACGATGATCGTTAACCTTGTACATCGTTTCGAATTGATTCGGGTGGCAGCTGCTGCACTGCTGCGGACTCATGGAAACCGTCGGGTGAGTCTTAGGGTTCTTTAAATGGTTGGCAGTACCGTCATGGCAGGTTGCGCATGGGAGGTTCGCATGTTTGGAACCAGTGTGCAGTGTGCCGATGTTGGAGTGACAGGCGGTACAGTTCGCATCATTCTGAGCCGGAGCTGCATAAGAAACGCCAAAGTACCCGATCAATGCCAAAGCGAGGATAGAAGGAAAAAGGGGCATTTTTGTCATTTTTAAGTCCTTAAAAAGACCGAAACTTTTTCTTGGTGTATGTGAACCGAAATATTTGTTCACAATGTAAGTTTGAAGTCTTATTAGTCTTAATTCAACCTTAAAAAGGGGTGTACCTCCTAATTTCTCTCTTATCTACCTCTTCAGAGGTAAGAACAATGTCGTAGCCATTTCGCGTTTTATTCCCAAAACACGGGAAGGGTCGACCGTGCGGAAATTAAATCAATAAAATAACGGGAAAATTTGATTTCTTAGCAAGAAGGTAGCTTCATGAAAAAAATTAAACTTTTGGCTGCTCTGGCCCTGGCATCCGCGGCTTTCGCCGTCTCTGCTCAGAACATTGCCACCGTTAACGGCAAACCGATTCCTAAGTCTCTCCAAGACGAATGGGTCGCCCAGCTGGTTGCAAACGGGGGTAAAGATACTCCGGAAGCACGCCGTCAGATTACCGAAAACTTAGTGGCCAACGCTTTGGTTGAACAGGAAGCCGCAAAACGCAAGATTTCTGACGATCCCAAAGTCAAGTTCGCTTTGGATTACGCCAAGTTCCGCATTCTTCAGGAAGCGCTTCTGAGAGATGAGATGGCTAAGCATCCGGTCAGCGAAAAAGAAATCAAGGCCCGCTACGAAGAGGAAAAAGCAGCCCTTGGCAATAAAGAATATGAAATCAGCCACATTTTAGTCAAAGATCAGAAGACCGCTGAGGATATTGAAAAGAAACTGGCTGCCGGCGGCAACTTCGCTGCTTTAGCCAAAGAATTTTCTGTTGACACCGGCGCCAAAGAAAGCGGCGGAGACTTAGGCTGGAACCGTCCTGCGGTATTTGTAAAACCGTTTGCCGACGCCGTCAAGAACATGAAGAAAGGCGAAATTTCCAAGGCACCGGTTAAAACCGAATTCGGCTGGCACATCATCAAGGTCAACGATGTTAAGGAAGTCCCCTTCCCGACTTACGACTCTGTTAAGGATCAGATCCGCGAAGGTCTGGAGCTGAAAAAACAGCAAAACTTCCTCAATGAACTGATGAAGACCAATAAGATCGAATACGGCAAATAATCCATTCGGAACCCAGCAAAAAACCGGCGCGAAGCCGGTTTTTTGCGTTTAAGCGGAGAAGGAAATCTTCTCCGTTCGTTTTGTTAGCGAGCGATCACATTCGTTAACTTGAGCGTTACATCGTCAGCGCCGACCTTAACAGGAGCGGAGGTCTGACCCTCCAGATCTCCGTTCGCAGGCATCATTTGCTGAGAATTGCCCAGACGTGCGGTAATCATGACGCTTTCATGTTCATCCAAAGTGCCGCCGCCCATATCCATCGGCGGAAACATGGTGTTGTCAAGTTTGAAGTGAACCGGGAAGCTCAGTACTTTGACCTTGAGCTGAGCAATCGGTGCTCGGCTGCCGCTTGCCGGACGAGCCGTCACGTAAAGCGTGTCAAATTTGGCTGCCTGCTCTTCCAGTTTCGGATCCAGTTCCACCACGCCGGAAATGAAATGCGTCGCCTTCATCGCCTGTGCGGGAACCGGTGTCTGTCCCATCGGAGCAGAACCGTTCTTCATCATCTGGCTCATCATCGGGACGGCTCTATCATCCTTATTGACAGGGTTGCCGAAATCCAGCGTATCCTGAACCGGTCCGACAATATTGCCGAGTTTACGGGCTTCCTGAATACTGCCGATCACGGCTGCACGCATATCGTCGTTCGCAGAAAGCGTGCCGAGAAGACGTTCCCAATACATCACTGCGTGACGATAGTCGCCGCGGTTGAAGTAATCGGTGCCGCCCATCATCAGAGCTTTCCAGTTGGTCGGATCAATCTTGAGGGCTTTCTGTACGAGTTCCCAAGGTTTGCCGCTGAGATCCTGACCCTGAACCATCGCAATCGCGTCAGCCAAGTCAACCATGATGGCAGGATTGCCCGGAGCCAGCTGATCGGCCTTAGTAAAGGCAGCTTCGGCTTCCTTGTAATTCTTCATGGTCAGCATGGTGCGTCCGAGCATCATCCAGCCCTGAATGTCACCCGGAGTTTCTCTGAGATGATCACGCAGCTTCTTCAGTGCGGAATCCATGTCGTGCATTTCGCCGGCCTGGCGGACAACCGTACCGGTGTTGTAATCCACCACGCCTTCATTGATACCGCCGTCTAAGCGGAAGTCACCGAGATGCTGTGTAGCAGCCCACATAGCCACGGCAAAGAAAGGAACAACCAGAACCAAGACAAAAACCGTGTAAACGCCGGCTTTTTGATTGGTCGGTTCGACCTGCTTTTCAGGAACGGATTCTTCAATCACGCGGCGCTCGAGCTCGAGACGGCTTTCGTCATATTCATTCTGAGAAATTGCGCCACGGGCCAATTCGTCTTCCAGTTCTTTGAACTGGTCGCGATAGATCGCAATATTAGCCTGAGGAAGCACTTCGGCGCCCGTGTCCTTTTTACGGAATGTCAGCAGCGGAATACAGATGATCAAAAGCAGGACGATGATCATCGCTCCGGCTGAAAGTAAAAATGTCATCATTTGGCATCTCTCCTTTTCGCCGGTTCAGTTCCGCGAAGGAGCTCTTCGGCACGTCGTTTTTGTTCTTCCGTCAGTTCGACGGGTTTAAGTTTCTTGCGTTTTGCCATCGTGTAGAACAGTCCGCCCAAGGCGAGAACCAGGAAAAGAATCGGTCCGAGCCAAAGCAGAAGCGTGCTCATCTTGAAAGGCGGATTGTAGAGAACGAAGTCTCCGTAACGGTCGACCATGAAGTCGATAATCTGCTGATTCGTCTTGCCTTCTGCGATCTGTTTGACGACCTGTTTTTTAAGGTCCATCGCAAGCTCGGCATTACTGTCGGCGATTGACTGGTTCTGGCAGACCAGGCAGCGCAGCTGGGCAGAAATTTCTGCCACGCGTTTGTTTGCCACAGGATCAAGAATCGTCGGCTTGACGTCAGGCTGTGCCGGACTCTGCTGTGCATGAGCATGAACTCCGGTCAGTGCAAAAGCTGTAAAAAACAGCGCGAGTAAAAATTTCTTCATCATTCTGTTTTCAGTTGATTGATGAGAGGATGAATCTTCTTATCCCAGGCTTCCGGGGTGATCGGGCCGATCTGCTTGTAGCGAATCACGCCTTTCTTATCAATCACAAAGGTTTCGGGAACACCGTAGACACCGAAGTTGATGCCCACTTCACCGGTCGGATCTTTGATGGAGAAGTCATAAGGGTCGCCGCCCTGGCGCAGGAAGCGCATCGCGTCGGCATCCTTATCCTTGTAATCTAAGCCGATGATCGGGACGATCTTCTGGCCGCCCTTGCCGACCTTAACCATGGTCGGATGTTCCTGGCGGCAGGAACCGCACCAGGAGGACCAAACATTCAGCAGCCAGACCTGGCCCAGCATGTCCTTTTTAGAGACAACTTTGTTCGGGTCATCGAGTCTCGGCAGAGAAAACTCCGGTGCAGGTTTTCCGATCAGCGGAGAAGGCACTTCTCTCGGGTCGCGGTTCAAACCCACCATGAGGAAGACCGCCAGCGCCAGGAAGATGACCAGCGGAAGAACATATTTCATTTTCATGATTCAAATCCCCTACTCTGCCTGGGCGCTGCGGGCGCGGCGGCGAGTTCTGTAGCGTTTATCCAGCATGGCGATAAAAGCACCGAGAGACATGATGAGCGTGCCCCACCAAATCCATGTCACGAAAGGCTTGTCGTAGGCGCGAACCACCCATGCGCCGTCGACGGTCTGGTCACCCATGGATACGTAGACGTCGCCGGTAATCGAAGAGCTGATCGCTGCTTCGGTCATGGGCATCTGACTGGAGAAGTACTTGCGTTTCTGAGGTGTCAGGGTCGCAACTTCTTTGCCGTTTTCCGTGACCTTAAACACACCTTCGTCAGCGATGTAGTTCGGGCCGCGGATACCGCGTTTGACGTCTTCAAACTTGAAGTCGTAAGAACCGACGTTGACCTCGTGGCCCGGCGTCATCGTGACGTCGCGCTCCAGAGAGTACGTCATGACCATGCCGATACCGACGATGGAAACGGCAACACCCAAGTGCGCAATCATCATGCCCCACCAAGAGCGGGAGAGTTTGAAGATCTTGCCGAAGAAATTACCCTTGAAGTTGCGGATGTTTTCACGCAAAGATTCAATGAAGGTGAATAAGACCCACCAAGAGAGCGTCAGACCGACAAAGAGCCAGGTGCTCCAGCCTTTGATCAGCGGGGTGGCAGCGCCGAGAATCACTGCGGCGATAAAGCACCAGGCCGTACGTTTGACGATGTCGGAAATCTTGGCGTCTTTCCAGCGTACCAGTGGCCCGATACCCATGAGAAGAATCACAGGCACCATGATCGGTCCGAAAACGGAATCAAAGTAAGGTGGTCCGACGGAAATCTTGCCAGCATTCAGCGCGTCAATAAACAGCGGATAGAGCGTACCCAAGAGGACGGCCAGCATGGCGACAACGAGAAGCACGTTGTTCACAAGCAGCATCGCTTCTCGAGAGAACAGTTCGAAGGCGCCGCCGGTACCGACTTTAGGTGCTCTCCAGGCAAATAGAAGCAGAGAGCCGCCGATCACCAGAACGAGGAGTCCGAGAATGAAGAGGCCGCGCTGCGGGTCGGTCGCGAAAGCGTGCACACTGGTGAGCACGCCGGAACGGACGAGGAAAGTGCCGAGCAGCGACAGAGAGAAAGTGATCAGAGCCAGAAGAACGGTCCAAATCTTGAAGCAGCCGCGTTTTTCGGTCACGGCTAAAGAGTGAAGCAGTGCGGTTGCTGTGAGCCACGGCATGAAGGAAGCGTTTTCAACCGGATCCCAGAACCACCAGCCGCCCCAGCCTAATTCGTAGTAAGACCAGTAGGAACCTAAGGAAATACCGAGGGTCAGGAAAATCCAAGCTGCGCTTGTCCAAGGACGGGTCCAGCGAGCCCAAGCTGCGTCCAGGCGGCCGCCGATCAAAGCAGCAACGGCAAACGCAAAAGGAACGACCATACCGACGTAACCCATATAAAGCAGCGGCGGATGGAAAACCATGCCCGGGTCCTGCAGCAGCGGGTTCAGGTCTCGGCCTTCGTGAGCAGCCGGGAACAGACGAATGAACGGGTCACTGGTAAGGAGCATGAAAAGCGTCAGGCCGACGGAAATCAGACCCATAACGCCGATGACGCGGGCCATCACGTCCTGCGGGAGGCGGCGAGAACAGAGGGCAACCGCTAAGCCCCAAAGAGCCAGCAGCAGTGTCCAGAAAAGAATGGAGCCTTCATGAGAGCCCCAAGTGGCTGACAAACGGTAGAACCACGGCAGCATGCTGTTGGAGTTGTTTGCCACATTCATGACGGAGAAGTCACTTGTGTAGAAACACCAAGCCAAACAGCAGAATGCGAACGTGCAGAAAACAGCGTTGGCAAACACGGCCGGACGAGCCACGTTAACCCAGCTGCGCACGCCTAGTGCGGTACCCGCCAAGGGAAGAAAACCTTGGATCAGGGCCGCAATCAGGGCCAAGATCAAGGAAAAATGACCTAACTCTGCAATCATTTCAACTCCTACTCTTTCATGGCGCGAGCTTTCTTATGCGCGTCCTGCACGGCTTTTTCAGCCTCGGGCGGCATATAGTTCTCGTCATGTTTTGCTAAGACTTGGTCAGCCACAAAAACACCGTTTTGCAGTTTTCCCTGAGCGACCACGCCCTTGCCTTCTTTAAACAAATCGGGCAGGCTGCCCTTGTATGTCACGGGAACGGTATGAGCCGTATCCGTCACCTCGAAGCGAACCGTCACGCCGTCTTTCTGACGCTGAACGGAACCTTCCTGTACAAATCCGCCGATGCGGAATGCTCTGCCTTCCGGCGCTTCATGAGCTGCTACCTGGGAAGGGGAGAAGAAAAACACGAGGTTCTCTTCAAATGCATTGAAAACCAGGGCCGCAGCGGCACCGCAAATTATTAAGCCTCCGGCTATGAGCCCGAGACGTTTTTTCTGTGTGCTGTTCATAAATCCTCCTCAGCTTGGTGCGCGCGTGCTTCCATCAGCAGCTCTTTTGCCGCTTTCTGTCTTCTGCGCACCAGCCCGAACACTTCGCAAATAAAACAAAAGAAAACCATTCCGTAGGCGCCCCACACGTACTGTGCATAACCGCCCATCGCAAAGAAATCTGAAATTCCGGACCACTGACCCATTACAGTTCTCCTTTAAGCGCAAGTTGCTGTGCCCATTCCTGATTGCGTTCGCGCTCCAAAATCACAGAACGCAGACGGACGAAGGTCACTGCAAAGGTGTAAAGCCAAAAACCGATGACCATCAGAGCCAGAGCCCAAAGCATCACCGGATGAATAGAGGAACCCGAAGCTGTAATGGAAGCCCCCTGATGAAGCGTGTTCCACCACTGAACGGAGAAGTAAACGATGGGTACGTTGATCACGCCGACAATGCCGATCACCGCGCAGGCCTTATCAGCGCGGCGCCAATCGGGATTGGCGTTCTGCAGAGCGATATAACCTAAATAGAAGAAGAACAGAATCAAGGCACTGGTAAGCCGCGCGTCCCAAACCCAGTAGGCGCCCCATGTCGGGCGTCCCCAGAGAGAGCCGGTCCAAAGTGCAAGGAAGGCCATCAGACAGCCGGTCGGTGCTAAAGAGGCGGCAACCATCGGCCAAAGGCGGTTTTCTGTAATCAGGCCCAAAGAGCAGAAGATCGCCATCACCACATAAAGCAGCATGGCCATCCAGGCGCAGGCGACGTGGATATAAAGAATGCGGTAGGAGTTGCCCTGTGTTGCGTCGACCGGTGCCAGAAAAAAGCCGACATACATCGCCGCAAGAATGACGATAATGGCCAAAATAAAGCACGGCCGCAGCGCCCTTCCGGCAAAACTGTACATCCCCTCAGGAGTAAGGATTGACTTGTTAGTTTTCATAATGCGTCCAAAAAAGCAAATTAATCCGATGCAAATCTCAGCGCTGCTGAGGTTGCGACAGGCATCACGACTAAAGAGAAGAGCGTGAGCGCGCCGACAATAAAGAAATAAGCGGCTGAGTTAATCCCGACTGCCACTGCTTCTGCAGCTCCGGCGCCGAAAATCAAAACAGGAATATACAGGGGAAGAACGAGAAGCGACGTCAATACGCTTCCGCCTCTTAGTCCGAGTGTGAGCGCAGCTCCGACACTGCCCACTAAACTCAGCACCGGCGTACCGATAAAGAGCGAACTCATCATGACCAGCGCAACATCGGCCTGTAGGTCGAACATGAGCGCAAACAAGCCGGAGATTAATGTAAGAGGAATACCGGTGGTGAGCCAATGCGCAAAGACTTTTGCGATGACGATAACCGTTAAAGGCTCACCGGAAAGAAGCATCTGCTCCAATGTTCCGTCTGCATAGTCATTGGCAAAAAGACGCGGGAGTGAAAGCAAAGCGGCTAAGAGCGCTGCAACCCAGACGACGCCGGGTGCAATCATTCTCAAGAGCTGCTGATCGGGTCCGATTCCGAGCGGAACCAAGGTCACAACCACAATAAAGAAGAAGACCGTGTTTAAAACATCAGATTTTTGACGGAGGGCTAATTTGAGATCCCGCCGAACAACGGCTAAGAATAATCGAAACATGATTAAGCCACCTCTCCTGCCAAATCGTGTTTTTTAACCATCCTGCCGTTCAACCAGCGGCCGCCCGTCAGTTCGATGCGCTGAACATTATTGGCTGCAATCGGAACTTCCTGGTGCGTCGTAAAAGCCACAATTCCGCCTTCATTAACATGCTCGGCAATTAGATTGGCTAAATTTGCCACGGCTTTAACGTCCAAAGCTGTGAAAGGTTCGTCTAAGACCCAGAATCCTGCGTGGCGGCTAAGGTAAAGACGGGCAAGTGCAACGCGTCTTCTCTGACCTTGAGAAAGGTGACGCGTGTAGTGATCTTCAAAGCCTTCAAGACCCACCATTGCGAGTGCGTGATCAGCCTGTTCTTTAGTGACCGGATGCTCCCCGATCTCACAATTAATAAGGAGGTTTTCTCGGGCAGTGAGCTCGTCTTTGACACCGTTTAAGTGCCCGATGTAAACGAGATCTTTCCAGAACTCTTCTTTGAGCTTTTTAATGGGTTCGTTTTTCCAAAGGATTTGACCTTCCTGGGGCTGCATTAAGCCGACAAGAAGACGCAGGAGACTGGTCTTGCCTGTGCCGTTGGGTCCTGCAATACGGACCAGGGTGCCGGCAGAGCACTGGAAATTCAGCTTGGAAAACAGCAGCCGCTCTCCGCGTACGCATCGAACCAACTGAAGCTCAAGCTTGGCTTTCTCTTCTGACATAAATTTTTATAAATGGGATCCGGATGCGAAAAATTTTAAGAATCGACGATTAAACAAACCTTATAACGAGTTGTAAAAATGCAAACCGTGAACTACCGCAGGCTTACGACTGCGGAATTCCGGGGCGTTTTGTTAAATTCGGATCAAAAGACAAAAATGAAAAATCGGATTCAGATTTGAAGTGTCAAGAGGCTGATTTGTTGTCGGTGTAACGGTAGGTGTAACATTTTTATTTGAATTTTTAAGACAACTTACTGTTTTTACATATAAATTTAATTGACTTAATTACTTACCATTTATAGGGAAAATGCTTAGAATATCCCTAAGTTCCCTGGGAAATCCTTCCCGGGAGTGTGAGTTTTAACAACCCCGGCAACTACTGAGAAGATGCTTCTATGACAGAAACTAACTATCAATTGATGCGGCGGCAAGGTGTCTCAAGACGCAGTTTCCTTAAATTCTGCTCTTTGACAGCCGCTTCCCTCGGACTCGGTGCAAACGGCGCAGCGGACATCGCCCACGCGATGGAAACTAAACCACGTACTCCGGTTATCTGGCTCCACGGCCTGGAATGTACCTGCTGTACTGAATCTTTCATTCGTTCCTACCATCCGCTGACCAAAGACGTCATCCTTTCGATGATTTCTCTAGCCTACGACGACACACTGATGGTCGCTGCCGGTGAACAAGACCACCAGGCCCTCGAAGACGTCATGAAGAAATTCAACGGCAACTACATCCTGGCTGTTGAAGGATCTCCCTGCCTCGGTGCTGACGGCATGTTCTGTCTGCCCGGCGGCAAACCCTTCCTTGAAAAACTGATGCACGTTGCTAAAGGCGCAAAGGCCGTTATCGCCTGGGGCTCCTGCTCTTCCTGGGGCTGCATCAACACAGCCAAACCGAACCCGACAAAATCTGTTCCTATTACAGATGTCATCAAGGATAAGCCGATTATCCGCGTACCAGGCTGCCCCCCGATTCCGGAAGTCATGACAGGCGTCATCACTTACATGCTGACATATGACCGTCTGCCTCCGGTTGACGCTCAGCTTCGTCCGAAGATGTTCTACGGCCAGCGCAACCACGATAAGTGCTATCGCCGCGCTCACTTCGACGCAGGTCAGTTCGTTGAAAAATTCGACGACATCGGCGCCAAACTCGGCTACTGCCTCTACAAGGTCGGTTGCAAGGGACCTGTCACTTACAACTCCTGCTCTTCTATCCGTTGGAACGACATGCTGTCTTGGCCAGTTGAATCCGGACATCCGTGCTTGGCCTGCTCCGAAGACAACTTCTGGGATAAGGGCAGCTTCTACGCTCACGAACCGACCATCCTGCCTCCGAGCTGGGGTCTTGGCATCCAGGCTACTGCTGACCGCGTAGGCTTGGCTGCTCTTGGCGTTATGGGTGCCGCTGTGGCTGTTCACGCCGCTGCAAGCGCCGTCGCTCGCGCCAAGTCAAAAGAAGTCAACAAGGACATGGGAGTAAATGAATAATGGCAAATAAGAAAGTTGTTGTTGACCCTGTAACCCGAATCGAGGGTCACTTACGTATGCAGGCCGTCCTCGATGAAAACAATGTCATCGTCGACGCAATGTCAACCGGCACGATGTGGCGCGGTCTTGAAGTCATTCTGAAGGGACGCGACCCCCGTGATGCATGGGCCTTTGTGGAACGCGTCTGCGGCGTCTGCACCGGTATTCATGCTCTGTCTGCCGTTCGCGCGGTTGAAGACGCTCTCGGAATCCAGATTCCGAAGAACGCCAACATCATCCGCAACCTGATGAACGCTACGCTGTACAGCCAGGATCACCTGACTCACTTCTATCAGCTCCACGGCTGCGACTGGATTGACGTCGTCTCCGCTTTGAGCGCCGACCCGAAGAAGACCAGCGAAATCCAGCAGTCCATTTCCACGCATGCTCTCTCCTCTCCTGCTTACTTCAAAGAAGTTCAGGACCGCTTGAAAGCATTCGTCGCCAGCGGCCAGCTCGGTATTTTTGCTAACGCTTACTGGGGCAACCCCGCCTACAAGCTTCCTCCGGAAATCAACCTTCTGGGCGTTACTCACTATCTCGAAAGCTTGGACTTCCAGCGCGAAATCGTTAAGGTCCACGCTATCGTCGGCGGCAAGAACCCCCACCCGAACTATCTGGTCGGCGGCGTTCCCTGCCCGATTAACATGAGCGACACAGGTGCCCAGGGCATCATGATCAACCAGGTTTGGATGAACTTCCTGCGCGACGTGGCTAAGTCCACCATCCGCTTCATCGATGAAGTCTACTATCCTGACCTGATGGCTATGCAGGCCTACTACAAAGACTGGTACAAGATCGGCGGAGGCCTCGCCAACAAGAATCTGCTCTGCTACGGCGACTTCCCGGCATATGCCAACGATATGTCCGAAAAGAGCCTCGTTATGCCGAACGGCGCCGTTATCGACGGCAAGTTCGACCAGATTCTTCCGGTTGACCTTAAGGATCCCAACCAGATCAAAGAATTCGTTGATCACTCTTGGTACTCTTATCCGAAACCCGACGAAGGTCTGCATCCTTGGGAAGGTATCACCGACCCGAACTTCGACCTCGGCAAAGCCGGCGTCGATTACGAAGGCACCAAGACCGACATCAAGTGGCTCACCACAAACGCCCGCTACTCTTGGATCAAAGCTCCGAGATGGAACGGACACGCTATGGAAACCGGTCCCCTTGCACGTATGGTTGTCGCCTACGCCAAGAAGATGCCGCGCCAGAAAGAACTCGTCGACCGCGCTCTTGCTCAGGCCGGCGTACCTGTCGAAGCTCTCTTCTCCACACTCGGCCGTACCCTCTGCCGCGGTTTGGAAGCCAAGATGTGCGCTCAGCTCATGCTCGAATACGTTGATGAACTCGAAGCCAACATCAAGGCCGGTGACGAAGTCGCTGCCAACATGGATAAATGGGAACCGAGTACTTGGCCGAAAGAATGCAAAGGCGTCGGTCAGTGCGAAGCTCCGCGCGGTGCCCTCGGACACTGGTGCGTTATTAAAGACGGCGTGATCGAAAACTGGCAGGCTGTTGTTCCGTCTACGTGGAATGCTTCTCCGCGTGACACCAAGGGCCAGCTCGGTGCATACGAAGCCGCTCTGCTCGGCACACCTGTTGCCGTGGCTGATCAGCCTCTCGAAATCTTGCGTACGATCCATAGCTTTGACCCGTGCTTGGCCTGCGCAACTCACGTCATGTCGACCAGCGGTGAGGAACTCTGCAAAGTTCAAGTCCGCTAATTAGGAGGTTTTATGAAAATCTCGAAATGGGCATACAGCATTGAGGAAGGCCCGATTGAACCCGTGTACGTGTACGAAGCACCTGTACGCTTCTGGCACTGGGCTCAGTGCGCCGCATTCTTCATGCTGGTCATTACGGGTTTCCTGATTGGCTGGCCGCCGATTGCTAACTACGCCACCACTTGGGACACCTACTTCTTCGGGAATATCATCCTGCTGCACTTGGTTTGCGGCATGCTGTTCGCCATTTTGATGCTCTATCGTATTTATTGGGCATTCGTCGGCAACAAGTATTCCCGTATGATCTTCATCCTTCCTTTCTGGGATATGGAATGGATTAAAGGTATTTTCGGCACCGCCCTCTATTACCTTTTCCTGAACAAACACCCGAAGGAATATGTGGGTCATAACCCTCTGGCTCAGACGGCCATGTGTCTCATGTACGTCCTCGGCTCCATCCTGATCATCCTGACCGGTTTAGGCCTCTACGCCGAACAGTGGGGATGGGATACAGGCTGGATGTCCTGGTTCGGCTGGGTTACAGCATGGCTCGGCGGTCCTCAGCCGGTGCGTACCTTCCATCATCTTCTGATGTACTACCTGCTCATCTTCCTCTGCGCTCACCTTTACATGAGCTTCCGTGAAGACATCATGGGCGGCGGCACACAGGTTTCTACGATGATCAACGGTATCCGCTTCTTCAAGGAACCGATCCGTCAGCCGGGTAACGAAGACATTCCGCCTTCTGACATCCCGAATGCTTCTTCTGCCAACAAAGCCTAGGCTTTCTCATGGCAAGATCTTCGGATCAAACTAACGGCCAAAACAGCGGAGGAATTCCTCCGCTGCGAGGCCGTATTTCACGTTCTTCCAGAAGTGCACCTCATCCGGGCGCATTTCTGGAATCGCGTTTTTTAGAGCCTCTCGGAATTTCACAAGCCGAACTTGCACAGGCTATCGGCGTCTCCCGGCGCCGCATCAACGAGCTCATCGTCGGAAAACGCTCGATTTCAACCGACACGGCGATTCGCTTATCCCGATACTTCCATACCGATCCAGAATTCTGGCTCTCTCTGCAAATGCGCTGGGACATTCATCAGGCGCTTGAGAATGAGAATGCAGAAGAGAAAATCAGCTAGATTTATTGGAGGAAAAGCGAAGAAACCCATCAAAAAAACCATTTTGGGCGGACAATTAATCCGTTTTCTCCGTAGTTTTACTTAAATTTTGTAACTATACTAGTGGCATATTAAGAACCTGTAACCATAACGGTGGCAATTCTAGATATGCAAAACCTCAAAGATATTCCGTGTCTGATCCTGGGGATCGGAAACATCCTCTGGGCAGACGAAGGCTTCGGAGTCAGAGTCGTTGAAGCTTTCAACGACAAGTACGCCTTTACCGATCCGAATAACGTTATTGCAGACGGCGGCACACTCGGTATGTATCTCTACGACAGAATCTGCCGAGCAGAAAAACTCCTGATTTTTGACTGCTGCGACTTCAAAGGCAAACCCGGCGAACTCCGTGTCCTTCGCAACGACGATGTCAAACTTTGGACTGCTACCAAGATTTCTCCGCATCAGACCGGCATGAATGACCTCCTGGTCGCAGCGGCGGTTCGAGGCGCTATGCCGAACGATATTGCTGTCGTCGGCTTCCAGCCGGTTCTCCTGGACGACTACGGCGGCTCCTTATCTGCAGAAGCAAAAGGAAAAGTCGATGAGGCAGTTCGCGACGGCTATGAGATCGTCCGCGGATGGAACGTCGGACTTCGTGTTCGTTCCGAAGACGAAATCGCTCCGGCGCTGATGGATGCGCCCTGCTTAAATATTGATCAATACGAAAGCGGACGTCCCTCGGCAGAAGAAGCCTGCAGAGACGGCGATATCCGTTTTGCGCGCTTTGTCGCAAAGGCAGACAAATAATGTGTATCGGAATTCCAATGAAGGTTGAGTCTCTGCCCTATCCCGGCAGAGCTGTCTGCTCCGGCCGCGGCCAAACCGAAAACCTCGACGTCCTGATGCTCGGAGATGTCCAAATCGGCGAATGGGTTCTGGCTTGGAACGGAATGGGAACGAAAAAAATTACAGAAGAACGGGCTCGTCAGGTCGATGCAGCGCTCGATGCACTGGAAGCAGCCATGAACGGTCAGACACCTGACGTCGAAGATGCATTCGCAGATATCGTCGCCAATACCGGCAAGTTGCCTCCGCACCTCCAAGCCCAACTCGATAAAAAGGAGAAGCACTGATGGAACTGATGGGCACTTCCCCGAAGATTGACCTCTACAGCCATCCTTTGTTTTTAAGAATGGTCAACGAACATGGTTTTGAAAGCTGCGACAAGGATACCTTCCCGCAGTTTCTGCAGAAACCGGGCCTTTCGATGGTTGTTTTTATTGAAGACCCGAACCGCATGAAAGAAACCATGGACGCACTCGTGATTGCGCCGGAATTGGCAAAAAGCTGCGGCTTGATCGAACACAAAGCAGTGGTCGGACCTCCTAACGCCAGAAAACTTGCCGTAACTTACGGCTTCAAACGCTGGCCTGCTTTGGTCTTTTTCCGCGACGGCAAATATTTAGGTGCGGTTGACGGACTGCGCCTTTGGGCGGATTTAGTTCGTGAAGCTGACGAAATCATGCACAGCGAACCGCACTATCCGCCCTCCGTTGGCATCCCTGTTCGTTCCATCTAACTAAACCTATAAAGACTTCAATCATGATCACCAAACCGATTTCGATTCCTATCAACCTGCTCGGCCCGGGCTCCCAGCCGGAGCGCTCTGTTGCCAACACGATCGGCGTACCCGACATTGTGGACACCTTCCGTCAGCCGTACACGCCCGAAGTCGCCAACAAAGCTACCGCGGAGAAGTGCCGTCAGTTCTTCATCGACCTTTATGAAGAAATGCGCCTTTGGAATATGGACAGCGGAGATGCCGGTCCTGCCTTTGCGATGAACGGCTATGACAAAGATACCCTGGCACTTATTAATCAGATGCTCGGCGAAGGCGAAGTGGCCATTCGTATTTCTATCCCGAACGAAACCTTCGACGAAATCCGTATTCAGGAATCGATATTCGTGGGTGTTTGGCGCGTGTGCTACTACCGTGACGGTCAGCAGATTGCCGACCAGCTGGAAGTCAGCGCCATTCCTTCCTGCGTAGCCGAAGCTGCTTACGTAACAAGCCAGCCGGATTTGCATCCGGTTGAATTCGGACCGGAAGCCATGAACAGCCCGGCCATTATCGCCGAACTGAAAGAAGCGCTTAAAGCATGGGAACCGGGTGCCCCGGCTTTCACGATCAACCTCTCGCATCTTCCGATGTCTGCAGAAGACCATAAAGTGATCGAAGCGGCTGTCGGTGCCGGCGCCGTTCAAATGATGTCCCGCGGTTTCGGCAACTGCCGTATCTCTTCGACCGACGTTCGTCACGTCTGGAAAGTTCAGTATTTGAACAACGCTCCGGCCCGTCTGATGATCCTGAACACCCTCGTTGTCGCAGGTCTTCCTGAAGAAGCCGTTGCAGCTTCCGAGGACTTGGCCGATTCTGCCGTTCGCATCAAAGAATTGATCGAATGGGTCACGAAGAGCTGGGAACTTTCTCCTGTGGAAGTCAAATAATGCCCGGATTTGAAGGTACTTTTTTAGGCGACAGCTCCAAGCTGCATCCGGATACGCGCTTGGAGTGCAAAGTCTGCCATTACATCTACGATCCTGCTAAAGGCGACGTAGATCAGAACATTGAACCCGGCACTCCTTTCTCGGAACTGCCCGAGTATTGGAATTGTCCGGTTTGCGGCTGCGAACGCGACCTTTTTATGGTTGTGCCCGAAGACTATGATCAAAACCAACGCTCCGACGACTCAGAATCCTCAAAGTGAAGAGCCGTGGGCGCCGAATCCGGCACAGCGGCTTGAAAGAGGCTTCAACAGAATCTGGCAGACCCGAATGCAGGGCCTGCCGATGCTGCACCCGCGCGTCCATGTGCAGGCGGTCGGTTTCCATAAGTGGAAATACTTCTGGCTCGGAATCATTGTCACGCCTTGGTGCATGAACGTGATTTTGGCTAAAGGACAGCCTTCTAAATGGAAGTCGATTCCGGAAGGACGCCGTCTGCACTATCCGTTCCCGGCCGGAATATATGACTTCATCAGCGTAAAAGACAGAATCCTGGGCGAATATCAGATGTGCTCGCTCATGTCACCGCTCGAAGAAGTTGTTTCCGACCACGACATGGCTGTTGAAATCGCTAAGGCTGCTTTGGAAGAACTCATGAAGCCCGAACAGGAGCCCGAACTCGGAGAACCGATTCCAGCGATCCAGCCTGAAGTCGACCCAGAAACCATCGAAAAAGCGGTCGAGACCGCCATCAACCGTCCGATCTCGCGTCGTTCGTTCTTAAGACCAAAAGCAACCCAAGAGGAACAAGAATCATGAGTTATCTCGGTGCGATTCGTTTTGTTCTCACAACTGACGGCTGCTCCGTCTCGGATGTCAGTATTGAGCCGGCCAAGGAGCTCCGAATTGAAAAACTGCTCTGCGGCAAGCGCGTGGAAGATGCCTTAGCACTCCTGCCGCCGCTCTTTGCGCTTTGCCCGGATTCTCAGACCGCCGCTGCCGCAGTGGCCTGTGACGTGGCCCAAAACAGCGTGCCCTCACAAGAAGTTCTGGTTAAAGCACGTTTTGCCAACCATTTGGAACTCATTAACGAAGGCGTGCGTTTCTTTGCGCTCCAGTGTGCCGGCGAAGATTACCGAGCCGCCAAAATTAAAAGCGTGATCCGAGTCCGTGAGCTCGTGAGCGAACTGCGCGAAATGCCTTATGAAGATCAAACCAAGCGAAACAAACTCTGGAGCGAGCTCAGAGGCGAGGTTTCCTACCTGCTGCTGGACGGCTTCTCCCAGAGCTGGGAGCAAGACCTCTTTAACGGCACCATTACACCGAGCAAAGACAGCCTGACCGCTTTCTTTGACAAGATTTCTTCGCACCGCAGCCGCGGCTACACTTCCGGATCTCTGTTGGATAAGCCGACCGCTTTTATCCTTCAGGCTTTAAAAGAAAGAGGATGCTGGAAGAACGGTTCCCTAGAAAGTGATGTTCGCTCCCTAACAGGCCCCGTTGCCCGCATGAGGAAGAACCCGACGGTTGCTGGGCTGCTCATGTCAGACGGCAATACCAACTACACGCGTTTTGTGGCGCGGTTCATTGAGGTACTCAGCGCTGCAGACTTAATCCGCATGCCTTTAGAAACGATTTCCGCTATGGAGCTAGGCAAAGGAAGCGCCGTCTCTCTTGTTCAGAACTCCCGCGGAATTCTCCTTCATGCTGCCAAAATCATCGACGGCGTCATCGGGAACTACCGCATTCTGACCCCGACGGAAATCAATGTTGTGGATTCCGAATGGTTTAAGAAAACGCTGCTGAATCTCAAAGCAAAAGACGCCGAAGAGCTGAAGAAGCTGGCTGAGCTGACGATTTTGTCGTTTGATCCCTGCACCCAGATGGATGTGGAGCTGAAAAATGCATGAGATGTCGTTGGCCCAAAGCATTGTTGAGATCGTAGAAAACACCGCTCAGCAAAACCAGGCTTCTTCGGTGGTGGCGGTCAAACTGATCATCGGCGAATTGGCCGGCGTAGAAATGCATGCCCTCATGCAAGGTCTCAAAATCGCCTCGCAGGGAACGGTTATGCAGGAAGCAAAGATTGAAATTGAGCGCCCGGGGGGAACAGCCTGGTGTCTTAAGTGTCAGAAAACTGTTCCGATTCATCGCCGCGGGGAGCCGTGTCCCGTGTGCGGCAGCTATCAGCTGAGTGTCAACGGCGGCGATGATTTCCGAGTCAGTGAACTGGAACTCGGAGATTCCTAGTTTTTATTTAAGGAGTGAATTATGTGTGTTACATGCGGTTGCGGCGGAAAGAAAGCCACGGTTGAAGAACTCGACCAAACGAAGACTCATGAACATCCTCATGCCGAAGACGGCCACGTTCATCGTGACAGCGACCAGCATCGCCATCATCATGACGCCGGCCATCATGAACACGGCAGTGCCGGTGCTCATAAGCACGAATAATTATTGATATTCCGACGGGAGCTCGTGTACAGCTCGAGCTCCGGTCTTTTCTTCGACCAAGGAAAAAAGAATGGAAAAAATCAACGATCGTTTGGTCCAGTTGGAAATTGACGTTTTAAGCGCCAACGACAAGAAGGCGGCCCAAAACCGCGAGAAATTTATTGCCGAAGGCATCTTGGCATTAAACCTTGTTTCCAGTCCCGGAAGCGGTAAGACCACACTACTCTGCAATACGATCAATAAGATCAAAGATCAGTACAAACTTGCTGTGATCGAAGGAGATCAACAAACCCTCAACGACGCCGAACGCATTCGCGCGACCGGCTGCCGTGCTATCCAGATCAACACCGGCGAAGGTTGCCATCTTGACGCCGACATGATCGAAGAGGCTTATCAAAAGATTAAGCCTGAGCCCAATTCCATCCTCTTTATCGAAAACGTCGGCAACCTTGTTTGCCCGGCTGCTTTCGATTTAGGAGAAGACTGTAAGGTTGTCGTGCTTTCTGTTACCGAAGGCGAGGACAAACCGATCAAATATCCGGATATGTTTGCCGCAAGCTCTCTGATGCTGATCAACAAAGTTGACCTGCTCCCATATGTGGACTTCAGCGTTGAAAAATGCAAAGAGTACGCCCGCAGAGTCAATCCGAACATTGAATTTATTGAAGTATCCGCCACCAAAGGCACCGGCATGGACGCTTGGTGCGAGTGGCTCGGCAAACGTTTTGCCGCTGTTTCGAAATAATTTATGAGCAGCTCGATTCGTGCAGAAAAATTAAGGATTAAAGGAACCGTCCAGGGGGTCGGTTTCCGTCCTTTTGTATTTGTTCTGGCCAAAAATGAGGGACTGACCGGCACCGTTCTTAATGACGGACGCGGTGTCGAAGCCGTACTCGAGGGTTCCTCTGAAGCTTTAGAACGTTTCCGCACTCGGTTGCTGAAAGAGCTGCCCCCGCTCGCCTCCATCGAATCGGTTGAAGCTGAAGATGTTCCTGTCGAAGGACGTCAGGACTTCGTGATTCTGGAAAGCCGATCTAATTCAGTCAGCACGGTTATCCCGGCCGATGCCGCCGTCTGTGAAGCGTGCCTCAAGGAACTCACCGACAAAAATAATCGTCGGTATCGTTATCCTTTTATCAACTGCACGCACTGCGGTCCGCGCTATACCATCACGGCGCATCTTCCCTATGACCGTCCTCAGACGAGCATGAAAGCATTCCCGATGTGCCCGGACTGTCTGCAGGAATATAAAAATCCCCTTGATCGTCGTTTTCACGCACAGCCCAACGCCTGCGACGTCTGCGGCCCGCATCTCGAACTGAAGGATAAAAAAGGCAATCTTGTTCTTTGTGAGGACGAAATTGCGGAGCTGCTCAGACAGATTCAAGACGGCAAAATTGCCGCCGTAAAGGGGCTCGGCGGCTTTCATTTGGTTTGTGATGCAGGAAATGCTGCTGCGGTCTCTGAGCTGCGTCAGCGCAAGCACCGCCCGTTCAAGCCGTTCGCGGTCATGGCCTTAAACGACCTTTCCGCCTCTCGCTTTGTCCGCATCTCGGAGAAAGCCTCAAAAGAACTCCATTCACCACAAGCACCGATCGTCCTTTGCCCTAAAACAGAAGACGCCGATCGCCTCCTCCCGGGCATCGCACCTGAACTTAATCGTATCGGTGTCATGATGCCCTACACGCCGATCCATTGGCTTCTTTTCTTCGAAGCCATGGGGCGTCCTGAAGATCCGGACTGGTACAAAAAAGAATGCGATCTAGTCCTCGTTATGACGAGTGCAAATGCCGGCGGCGAGCCGCTCGTTATCGGCAATGATGAAGCCGTACAAAAACTCGACGGAATTGCCGATCTCTTTTTAACGCACAATCGAGACATCCTGATTCGCTGTGATGACTCGGTGATGCAGCAAAGAGAAAAAGACGTTCAGCTCATCCGGCGTGCCCGCGGATTTACGCCAGTAGCCGTCCGCCTGCCTTACGGCGGTTCTTCGGTCATTGCTACCGGACCATGGCTGAAGAATACGGCTTGTTTAACCAAAGACGATCACGCCTTTTTAACGCAGCACATCGGAGACACGGATCGCGTCAGCAACTGCCGAACCTTAGCGCGAGCCGTTGAGCATCTCTCGGAAATTTTTGAGATCACGCCGAAATATATTGCGTGCGACCTGCATCCGGATTTCTTTTCCACATCGCTCGCCGAAGAGCTCGCAGACAAATACGACGCAGAGTTAATTCCAGTCCAGCATCATCACGCGCATATTGCCGCCGTCATGGCTGAGCACGGACTCTCGGAGCCGGTCTTAGGGCTGGCGCTCGACGGGGTCGGCTTAGGTACCGACAACAAACCTTGGGGCGGCGAACTCTTAAAAGTGACACCTGAGAGTTTTGAACGTCTGAACAGCATCGCTCCGATCACGATGCCCGGCGCCGATAAATGCGCCCGCGAAGGCTGGCGAATGGCAGCTAAGATTTTTGCCGTGGACGGCAAAGCCGAAGCGTTGGAAAAACTCGCTCAAGAGGTCAGCAAACCCAGCCTTCACCTCATTACCGCTCAAGCCAACGCTCCTGAGACCACAAGTTTAGGACGTCTCTTTGATGCAGCAGCTTCTATGTTCGGCATCTGCCACGTCTCAAGTTACGAAGGAGAAGCCCCGGTTCGCCTGCAAGCGGCCTCCGAAGGACGTCAGGGACAAAATCGAACAGATCTTGTTGAAGTCATCGACGGACATCCGAATTTTGTCCCGCTTCTTCTGGCACTTTCCGAATACACAGATATACAGCAAGCAGCAGCGGATTTCCAAGAAACACTGGCTCAGGTATTGGCAAAAGAGGTCATCCGCGCCTCTGAAAGAGAAAACATTCAGAAAGTTTGCCTCTCAGGCGGCTGCTGTTTAAATTCATTATTAACGCAGCGACTCCGCGAGCTACTGGAACGGCACGAATTACAAGTTTATGAGGGACTCAAAGTTCCTCCGAATGACGGAGGCGTATCACTCGGCCAAGCATGGGTCGTTCTCATGCGTCTTCACAGTACAGCTAAAGAGTAAGAATCATGTGTTTAGCAATTCCCGTACAAATTAAAGAAATCATCGACGAGAACACTGCCGTCGCAGAAATCTCGGGACTGAAGAAAACCATCTCAACTGCCCTCTTGGAAGACGTCAAGGTCGGCGACTATGTCATTTTGCATGTCGGATACGCCCTCCAGAAGATCGATCCTGAAGAGGCTCAAAAGACACTGGCTCTTTTTGCTTCTGAGGCCTCTGCGACAGGAGAACCGGCATGAAGTACATCACCGAGTACCGTGACAAAGAGCTCGCCAAAAAGCTCGTTGCCGATATCGCCAAAGAAGCCCGTCCCGATAGAAATTACCGGCTTATGGAGTTCTGCGGCGGCCATACGCATGTCATCAGTCGATACGGCTTGGAAGGCATTTTGCCTAAGAACGTCCGCATGATTCACGGTCCCGGCTGCCCGGTCTGCGTCATGCCGATCGGCCGTATTGATTCGGCCATTGAACTTGCCTTGGAACACGGCGTCATCCTCTGCACCTACGCAGACACCATGCGCGTTCCGGCTTCCAAGGGACTTTCGCTGATGAAAGCAAAAGCTCAGGGCGGCGACATACGCATGATTTACTCGGCAGCCGACTGTTTGGACATCGCTCGCGCCAATCCGGATAAAAACGTCGTTTTCTTTGCCATCGGTTTTGAGACCACCACGCCGGCGACCGCCGTGGTTTTAAAGCAAGCCAAAGCGGAAGGCTTAAAGAACTTCTTTGTGTTTTGCAATCATGTTCTGACGCCGCCGGCCATGCGCCACATTCTGAAGAACCAGGAAAAAGTCCAAATTGAAGGTTTTGTCGGACCGGCTCATGTTTCTACGATCATCGGCAGCGAGCCTTATGAAACGTTCGCCAAAGACTATTCCAAGCCGGTTGTTATCGCTGGTTTCGAACCTTTGGATATGCTTCAGTCTATTCTGATGCTGATCCGCCAAATCAACCGCGGCGAAGCCAAAGTCGAAAACGAATTTACACGCGCCGTTCGCCCCGAAGGCAATATGAAGGCCATTCGAATGATGGAAGAAGTTTTTGCGCTTCGCGACAGCTTTGAGTGGCGAGGGCTCGGCTCCGTTCCTAAATCTGCGTTAAAACTGTCCGACGCATACAGCGACTTCGACGCTGAAAAGCATTTCAACTTGGTTTACCGCAGTGTGCCCGACAACAAGGCCTGCGAATGCGGCGCCATCCTGCGCGGCGAAAAACAGCCGTCTGACTGTCGTGCATTCGGAACGGTGTGCACACCGGAAAGCCCTATCGGCTCCTGCATGGTATCCAGCGAAGGCGCCTGCGCCGCTTACTTCACTTACGGCAGACACAAGAGATAAGAATTCGGGAGAATAAATAATGTCTGAAGAAAAGAAACACTATCAACGTCCTCTGAATTTCAAGACCGGAAAAGTCGAAATGAACTTCGGTGCCGGCGGCAAAGCCAGTGCTCAGCTCATTGCCGACCTCTTCGCTAAAAACTTCTCCAACGAGTTCCTTGACCAAGGCGATGACGGCGCCAGACTTCCTCAGCCTAAAGGCGAACTTGTTATGGCCACTGACTCACATGTCGTAAGCCCTATTTTCTTTGCGGGAGGCGATATCGGAGGCCTCTCCATTCACGGTACGATTAACGACGTAGCCGTTTGCGGTGCTACGCCTCTCTACATTTCCTGCGGCTTTATTTTGGAAGAAGGCTTCCCCTTGAGTGACCTCAAACGCATCGTGGAGAGTATGGCCGCTGCCGCTAAAGAAGCCGACGTCAAAATCGTGACCGGCGACACCAAGGTCGTCGAACGCGGCAAAGCCGACGGCATTTACATCAACACCTGCGGCGTAGGCGTCCTGCCTGAAGGCGTTCGTCTCTCGGGCGCCAACTGCCGTCCGGGCGATGTCATCGCGATCTCCGGTGATATCGGAGACCATGGCGTAGCCGTCATGAGCCAGCGCGTGAACTTAGGGTTTGAAACCGGTGTCGTGAGCGACTCCGCAAGCCTGAACCGTCTGACCGAAAAACTCGTGGCAGAAATTCCGTCCCTTCGCTGCATGCGCGATCCGACACGAGGCGGACTCGGAACCACGCTGAATGAAATCGCTAAGCAGTCTTCCGTTGGCATGGTTCTTGAAGAGGACAAGATCCCGGTTAAAGAATCCGTAGAAGCCGCCTGCGAATTTTTAGGTCTCGACCCGCTCTACGTCGCCAATGAGGGTAAGGTCATTGCCATCTGCGCACCTGAAGACGCAGAAAAGATGCTTCAAATCATGAGAGACGATCCTCTTGGCAAGAATGCTCAGATCATCGGCCGCTGCATCGAAGATGAAAATCACTTCGTCCAAATGGAAACAGGATTCGGCGGCGTCCGCATGGTGGACTGGCTGACAGGCGAACAACTCCCTCGAATTTGTTAAACTCTGAATAAGCACGGCTTTCGTGATACTTTGGGTTGAGTCGTGCGCTCCAAATAATTGAAAAATAGGTAAGGAGACTCAGTTGGTTAAACCGCAGACGATCTTATTGGTGGACGATCACTCGCTTATTACGACGGCCATGTCTGCTCTTTTGCAAAGCATGTATCCGGACGTGCAGATTCACGTCGGAGCGACAGCAAAAGAGGCTGTTGAGTTGGCTGAAAAATACGGCGACTCCGCTGATCTGATGATTCTTGACCTCGGCCTGCCTGACTCTCAAGGCACCGATCTCTTAGTACGACTTTTACAAAATTATCCGGCGCTCAAAATTCTGGTCCTCTCCGGCAACTGTGATCCGGACAGCATCCTCAAAGCACTCTCCGCAGGTGCCGCCGGCTACGTACCGAAGACACTTGACGCCAACCTGCTTAAGAGCACGATCAATTTCGTTCTCGAGGGCGGTGTCTACATTCCCTCGAAGATTCTCTCTCAGCAGCAGTCGATGGGAATGAGCCCTCAGCAGCCGGTTGTCAATCCCTCTTCAAAGGTTCACCTGACTACTCGTCAGTGTCAGGTATTGAAGCTTTTGAGCCAGGGCGATTCCATCAAGACGATTTGCCGCAAGATGGATCTTTCCGAGGGTACGATTAAAACCCATGTTACGGCCCTTTATCGCGCTTTTGACGCACGAAACCGTACGGAAGCACTCATTGCTGCCCGACGCAACGGCTTTAACGTAGATTAGTTTTTAGAGCCTCTACTAACGCAAAACCTCTGATACCGAGTTCGGTTCAGAGGTTTTCTTATGCGCTTTAAGTGAAGATTACTTGGCAGCGGCCTCTTTAGCTTTGGCCTCTTTAGCTTTGGCTTCTTTAGCCTTGCCTTCATCAGCAGCTTTTTCTTCAGCCTTAGCTTCTTTGCCGCCTTCTTTGTATTCGGCTGCTTGGGCCTTGGCGTTCTCTTTAGCTTCCTGAGCCAAGATCAGCTTCTCTTTCTTAGCTTTCAGATCGGCAGCTGCAACATCAAGTTTTGCAGTCAGGTTGGCCAGGAACTTCTCAGCCATTTCGATGTGTTCGATTTTACGGGCCTTTTTGGCTTTCCTCAGATCAGCGACAACGGCGAGAATGCGTTTTTCAATCTTTTTGGCCTGTTTGGCGGATGTCTTTTTCATTTTGTGTCTCCTTGCTGTTAGGAACTTTCTCTTGTTCAATAATTTCTTTCTGCTCTTTTTCGAACAATTCTTCGCGTCTTTTTACTGCCGGTTCAAAAGGCATCGGAGGCGGCGTCAAATACTCAATGCCGTCAATTAACGGAGGCACTGTTTTCGCCCGCAGATTCTTCGAAGGCAGACGCTCGGTCGTTCCGTACTTGTTCGGCTGTGCCGGATCAGGAGCCCAGCACATGACAAAAAAGCAAATCGGAGGAACTATAGCAGGAAAAACCCACCAACCCGAATATCCGCAGTCATGTAATCGGCGAATAAACAATAGAACGGAAGGAATTGATGTTAAAGCCGCATAAATCGGCAGGACGATCGGAAAACCGGTGAAAAGCAAATCAATGCCTGCCGCCAGCGCAAGAAAGATGCATTGAAAAAATACAAAGCACCACACTTCGACTCTTCCTGCGCGTCCGTGGAAATCCTCCACATGGCTAACGGAAAAAATAAACCAACGAAATGCAGTCTTCATTCAACAAATCCCCTTAAGACTTCCATCTTAGGAGGATGACGAATTATTCGGCTGTTTGATTACCCGATTAGGTCTATCCAAAAAGCAAGGGGGCCGAAGCCCCCCTCTCTTTAGATCAATATCCGAACGGAATTACGGAACCATATCGGAGATTTCGTCTTTGCGGACCTTCTTCACCAAGTCCTCGCGCTTGACTCCTAAGTACAAGGCAATCGCAGCGGACACGAACACGGAAGAATAAACGCCCAGCAAAATACCGATGGTCAGAGCCAGCGCGAAGTAATGCAGAGCCGGACCGCCGAAGAAGAACATCGACAGCGTAACCATCAAGGTCGAGCTGTGAGTGATCACCGTACGGGAAATGGTCTGCGTAATCGCGGTATTGACGATTTCCACCGGCGTGCCTTTACGGATCTTGCGGAAGCATTCACGGCAGCGGTCGAAAATAATCACGGACTCGTTGACCGAGTAACCCAAAACCGCAAGAACGGCCGCCAGAACCGGCAGAGAGAATTCCCACTGGAACAGCGAGAAGACACCGAGCACCAGGAAAACGTCGTGCATATTCGCAATAATGGCCGCAACAGCGAACTTCCATTCGAAACGGAAGGCCAAGTAAATCATGATACCGACGATCACCAGGAGCAAAGCCGTCAGACCGTCGGTAGCGAGTTCTTCACCGACCTGCGGTCCCACGAATTCCGTGCGGCGCAGCTGAGCTTCCGGAGCTTTCTCATGAATGACTTTCATGACTTCTTCGCTCATCTGAGCAGAAGTCTTGTTGCCTTTCAGAGGAAGCCGGATCTGAGCGTCGCGGGCTGTACCGAAGTTCACGACCTGGACTTCACCGCCCGTGGCTTTTTCCAAGTCCACGCGCAGCTCCTGCACCGGAACGGCATCCGGGTAGTTGACTTCCATCACCAAACCGCCGGTGAACTCAATGGAGAAAGCCAAACCGCGAACGACCAAGAGCCCAATCGCAATAAAGAAAGAAATAAACGAAATCGCGTTCAGTATCTTGGAATACTTCATGAACGGAATCGTTTTGTGGATTCTAAACAGTTCCATGGTTAAGCTCCTTTCGCCGTTGACTTGTCGGCGTCAGGACGCCAAATTTGACCGATAGAAAGCGAAGTGAGTTTCTTGCGGCGGCCGTACCAGAGGTTGACGAGTGCGCGGGACACCATCACGGACGTGAAGATAGAGGTCAAGATACCTAAGCAGTGAACCACCGCGAAGCCTCTGACCGGGCCGGAGCCGAAAATCAACAGCGCGATACCGGCGATCAAGCTCGTAATGTTGGAGTCCAAAATCGTGTTGAACGCCATGTCGTAGCCCTCTTTGATCGCCTGCTGCGGCGTACGGTTTTCACGCAGTTCTTCACGAATACGCTCGTTAATCAGCACGTTCGCGTCAACCGCCATACCGAGTGTCAGCGCCATGGCCGCAATACCCGGCAACGTCAGCGTTGCCTGCAGCATTGAGAGGATGGCAACTAACAGGAACAAGTTGCAGGTCAATGCGATCGCAGAGAACACACCGAAGAGGTGGTAGTAGATGACCATGAACACGGAAACTGCGATGAAGCCCCACAGCGTGGATTCGAAACCGGCTTTAATGTTTGCGGCACCCAAGCTCGGACCGACCAGACGTTCTTCAATGATTTCCATCGGAGCGGCCAGGGAACCGGCACGAAGCAGCAAGGCGGTGTCCGTGGCTTCAACCGTAGTCATACGGCCGGAAATTTGAACGCGTCCGCCGCCGATTTCCTGACGGATTACGGGAGCCGTCACGACTTCGCCCTTACCCTTTTCAAACAGGATAATGGCCATGCGTTTGCCGACGTTTTCACGAGTGACGTCTTTGAAAATACGTGCGCCCTTAGCATCCAGCGTCAGGTTAACCGTCGGCTCGTGCGTCTGGTTGTCAAAGCCCGGCTGAGCGTCATTGAGGTTGTCACCGGTCAGGACGACCTGACGTTTAACCAGAATGTCGCGGCCTTCACGGTCTTTAAAGCGCTCGGTACCGAAAGGAACCGTGCCCTGAGAAAGCTGGGCCAGCGCTTCGGGACTGTCGTCAACCATACGCACTTCAAGCGTTGCGGTACGACCTAAGATGTCCTTGGCTTTAGCCGTGTCCTGAACACCCGGGAGCTGAACCACAATACGGTCTGCACCCTGCTGAGCGATCACAGGTTCGGCCACGCCGAGTTCGTTGATTCGGTTATGCAGAGTCGCCACGTTCTGCTTCAAAGCGTAGGACTGAACGTCGCTCATCGCTTTCTGAGACATCGTAGCGCGAATCATGAACTTGCCGTTCTGATCTTCTTTCGCAAAGGTGAGATCGGTCTGACGGTTACGGAGAACATCCATAGCCGCTTCAAGATCCTGCTCATTGCGGAAAGAGATTTCAAGTGTGTCGCCGACACGGACAATACCGGCATGACGGATCTTATGGTCACGAAGCAGTGTTCTGACTTCGCCGGTCGCAGCTTCAATGCGTTTTGTCACGGCCGCCTTCATGTCTACGGCGAGCAGAAAGTGCACACCGCCGCGAAGGTCAAGACCGAGATACATCGGAAGCGCGTTGATCTTAAGCAGCCAAGTCGGAGTATTCGGAACGAGGTTAAGCGCGACGATATAAGAAGGATCGGCAGGATCCGGATTCAGTGCTTTTTCAAGCACGTCGCGGGAACGGAGCTGAAGTTCGCCGTCTGTCGGAGCAAAACGTACGCGAACCGAGTTCTGCTGAGCGCCCTGCTCAAAGAAAACGCCGTTGGGTTTGATTTGAGCGGCGGCAAGTGCGTCTTCAACCGTCTTTAACGTCTGTTCGGTTACTTTAACCGTTGCCTTACCCGGGCTGACCTGAACGGCCGGAGACTCACCGTAGAAATTGGGGAGCGTATATACCGCTGCGACGATCAAAATCACCGCAATCAATATATATTTCCAAAGAGGGTATCGATTCATAACTATCGTTGTGCCGGCTTACGCCGGCACATAAAGGTAGGTACAACACAAACGACCGTCTCAAAAAGCGGAAACGGTCGTCCTATCAAGCTATCACTTGAAAATTAGAACTTGACCGTGCCTTTGGGGAGAACAGCCTGAATTGCAACGCGCTGGAAAGTGATGACAACGGGTTTGTCGTCAACAGCAGCAATCTGAAGGTTGATGTAGTTCTCATCGGCAGCAACAATCTTGCCGCAGATACCGCCGGCAGTGATCACTTCATTTCCGGTGGTAAGAGAATCGATCATCTTCTTGTGTTCTTTCTGACGTTTCTGCTGAGGACGGATCAAAAGGAACCAGAAAACGGCAAAAATGAGGATCATTACGCCGAAAGACGAGAACATGCTTTCAAGTCCGCCGGGCTGCGCAGCAGCGCCGGAGGCTGCCTGTGCATATGCTTCAGAGATAAACAATTTAAAACTCCAACTGTGAGATATGGGTTCACTGAGGGCAGTGAAAATTTTCGACGTCCAGTGCTAAGGTCTCTTAAGAATTTCTTCTGTAAATCCGAGTCCTGTCACGGTTCCCTTTGCCTCTCAAAAGAATGCAAAGGGCAATCCGGGCGCGCCCCGCCCTTTTTAAACTTCGTATTCTACTTTCTTTCGCTTAAGTTGAGCTTGCAGAAATCAGGCAATCTTATAAAAAACTCAGTAAATTCACGGAGTTCGTTGAAATTGCCCGAAGTTATTAGTCTGTTCCGCGGGCTCTGTCTTCTGCGAACTTCTTGCACCAGGCTTCGAAATTGCCCTGATCCAAGGCCTCACGAATTTCCTTCATGAGATTCAAGTAGTAGTGCAAATTGTGAATCGTGTTCAGTCTGGCGCCGAGAATCTCATTGACCTTCTGCAGATGGTGCAGGTAGGCGCGGGAGAAGTTGCGGCAGCAGTAGCAGTCGCAGCTCTCGTCGAGCGGACGAAGGTCATGCTTATGTTTAGCGTTTCTAAGCTTTATATCACCGTAACGAGTGAAGAGCCAGCCGTTTCTTGCGTTACGGGTGGGCATCACACAGTCAAACATATCGATACCGCGCTTGACGCCTTCCACCAAGTCTTCCGGCGTACCGACGCCCATCAGGTAGCGCGGTTTATCTTCAGGCATACGAGTCTTGAGATGATCAAGAATCTTCAGCATCTCTTCTTTCGGTTCGCCGACGGAGAGACCGCCGATCGCGTAGCCGTCAAAGCCGATGGCTTTAAGACCTTCGAGAGATTCGTCGCGCAGGTGCTCGAACATGCCGCCCTGGACGATACCGAACAGTGCGTTCGGATTCTGCAGACGATCGAATTCATCGCGGGAGCGGCGAGCCCAGCGCAGAGAAAGGCGCATGGAGTCCGCAGCTTCTTTTTCCGTGGCGGGGCGGCCGTCGATCTCATACGGTGTACATTCGTCGAAAATCATCGCGATATCGGAGTTCAGCACCTTCTGGATTTCCATCGAAACTTCAGGCGTCAGGAAGAGCCGCTCACCGTTGATCGGAGAAGCAAAACGCACGCCTTCTTCAGTAATTTTGCGCAGTTTGCCCAAAGAGAAGACCTGAAAGCCGCCGGAGTCCGTCAGAATCGGTTTCTCCCACCCCATAAAGCCGTGAAGACCGCCGTGCTCGGCGATGACTTCCAGACCGGGTCTGAGCCAAAGATGGAACGTATTGCCGAGCAAAATCTGTGTTCCGATTTCGTTGAGCTCAAGCGGGCTCATTGCCTTGACGGTACCGTAGGTGCCGACCGGCATAAACACTGGCGTCTGAACAACGCCGTGGTTCAGATGGATTTCAGCGCGGCGCGCAAATCCTTCAGTTTTGTGGAGTTTGAATGTAAGACTCATTGGTTTACCTTTTGCTCAAGGAAGCACGCATCTCCATAGCTGAAGAAACGATATTTTTCATCGACGGCATGTTTGTAGGCCGCCAGGATTTCATCTCGTCCGCACAGGGCGCTCACCAGCATGACCAAGGTGGACTTGGGCAGATGGAAGTTCGTCACCATTGCATCGCAGACTTTGAATTCATAGCCGGGTTTAATAAAGAGGCGCGTATCGGCGCTTTCTGCCCTGACCTTGCCTTCCGGATTTTGGGAGGCGCTCGCCTCGACGGTTCTTAAGCTCGTGGTACCCACGCAGACAACACGGCGTCCTTCGGCCTTGGCTTTGTTAATCTTTTCGGCTGCTTCCGGAGAGATGCTGTACCACTCGGAATGCATGACGTGCTCGGAGAGGTTTTCAACACGCACGGGCTGGAAAGTACCGGCGCCGACATGCAGCGTCACGAAAACTTCTTCACAGTCTTTATCGCGAATCTGCTGAAGCAGTTCATCCGTGAAGTGGAGCCCTGCCGTCGGTGCGGCAACGGCACCGGGATACTTGGCATAGACCGTCTGATAACGGCTTTCGTCGGATTTTTCAGCGGCATGCTGAATATAGGGCGGCAGCGGAACTTTGCCGTATTCATCTAACACTTCCAGGACCGGATGATCAAACTTGAGACGGAAAAATTCGCCTTCGCGGCCGAGCACTTCGGCTCTTGCCGGCTCTTTTCCTTCCGGATGATCGAAATACAGGATCGTTCCCGGTTTTGCCGCTTTACTGGCACGCATCATCGAAATGGCTTCATAGGTTCCGGTGACGCGTTCGGTCATTGCTTCGAAGACACCGCCGGTTTCTTTCTTACCGTTCAAGCGGGCCTTAATGACCTTCGTGTTGTTAAAGACAAGAAGATCGCCAGGCTTGAGCAAATTCAGAATGTCTCTGAAATGCAGGTCTTCTACAGAGCCGTCGGGTTTGACGTGCAGAAGACGCGAGGCCGCGCGATCTTTCAGCGGATACTGCGCGATCAAAGATTCGGGCAGTTCAAAATCAAAATCTGATAAGTGTTGTTCTTTCGTTTCCATGGCTTGACCGGCCAATTGCAAAAAGTGAAAAGTTAAATAATGTGAGGTTTCCCGGGAGGATCGTTGACGTAAGTCACTTCCAAAATCTCAAGTTTCTTTACGCCTTTCGGTGTCGGCAGAAGCACGGTGTCTCCCTCAAAATGTTTGAGGAAAACTCGCGCGATCGGAGAGATCCAGGAAACATCTCCTACCGAGGCATCAGCCTCGTCGATCCCGACAATACGAATCTTGGATTCATCGCCCTGCTCATTGGCATAAACGATGGTGGCGCCGAAGAAGATCTGATCTGTCGGCGGTCTTTTATCGATATCGATGACTTCGCTCGCCTCGATTCGCTTATTCAGGAAGCGGATGCGGCGGTCGATTTCACGCAGACGCTGTTTTCCGTACTGGTAGTCAGCGTTTTCGCTGCGGTCGCCGTTGGAAGCCGCCCAAGCAACGACATTCACGACGTTCGGGCGCTCGACTAAAACCAGATTCTTGCGCTCATCAAGAAGCCGGTTGTAGCAGGCGCGCGTCATATAGTTCTTTGTCCCGTGAATTTCGGGAATTTTGACTTCTTCTTCGTCGTCTTCGTCGATATCTTTGAATTCAAGATCTTCGTTCATTTTTAAAGCTCGATGAACAGATGAAATGATTTAAATCCCGCGTCTGAACCAAACAGCTTTTACGAAGTTTTTACTGCGTTTCTTCGATGAGCTGTCACTGTCCTTCCGCACTAAAAATAGAGAGACCGCGGAAGCGGCCTCTTCTATTGCAATCGTTATTTTAGGCTTTAGGACGATCGTCGGAATCCTTCGGCTTATCTTCCGGTTTCACTTCCTCGGAAGGAGCTTCAGGTTCAGGCGACTCGGTCTGCGGAGCCTGCTCCGTCTTCTCTTCTGCCGGAGCTGCCTGAGCGGTCTGTTCTCCTTCAGCCGGCTGAGCCGCTTCTTCGTTCTTTCTGCGAACCTTGCTCAGCTGCTTGGGAGGACGCGGATCCTTACCGTTCATGATGTCGTCGATCTGCTCGGCGTCAATGGTTTCCCATTCGAGCAGAGCGTTCGCCATCTTGTGCATTTCATCCTGATGAGACTCGATGAGCTTACGGGCAATTGCGTACTGTTCGTCAATAATGCGGCGAACTTCTGCATCGACCTTTTCCATCGTGCTCTCGGAGATATGCTTGGACTGAGTCACGGAGCGGCCGAGGAACACTTCGTTCTCGTTTTCACCGTAAACCATCGGGCCCATCACATCGCTCATGCCGTAGCGGACGACCATGTCGCGAGCCATCTGAGTGGCGCGTTCAAAGTCATTAGACGCACCCGTTGTCATCTGATGCATGAAAACTTCTTCGGCAATACGTCCGCCGAACAGGATGGCGATACGAGAGAGCAGATACTGCTTGTCATAAGAGTAATGGTCTTCGGCAGGCAGCTGCATCGTCAGACCCAACGCACGTCCGCGAGGAATAATCGTGACTTTGTGTACGGGGTCGCTCTTCGGCATCAGACGTGCAACCAGAGCATGGCCGGATTCGTGGTAAGCCGTGTTGCGTTTTTCGTCTTCGGACATGACCATGGCTTTGCGCTCAGCGCCCATCATGATCTTGTCTTTAGCGCGTTCGAAGTCTTCCATGGCAACTACACGGCCGTTGCGGCGAGCGGCAAACAAGGCCGCTTCGTTCACGAGGTTAGCCAAATCGGCACCGGAGAAGCCGGGCGTACCGCGAGCGAGGACAGACTCGTCCACGTCGGCGCCGACCGGAATCTTGCGCATGTGAACTTTCAGAATCTGTTCACGGCCGCGAATATCGGGCAGCGGAACCACGACCTGACGGTCAAAGCGGCCCGGACGCAGCAATGCGGGGTCGAGAACGTCAGGGCGATTCGTGGCAGCGATCACGATGACGCTGCTGTTGGTGTCGAAACCGTCCATCTCGACGAGCATCTGGTTCAAAGTCTGTTCGCGTTCGTCATTGCCTCCGCCGAGACCGGCTCCGCGCTGACGGCCGACCGCATCAATTTCGTCGATGAAGATGATGCAGGGAGAATTCTTCTTAGCGTTCTCGAACATGTCGCGAACACGAGCGGCACCGACACCGACGAACATTTCAACGAAGTCGGAACCGGAAATTGTGAAGAAGGGAACTTTGGCTTCGCCGGCAATGGCTTTGGCCAAAAGTGTTTTACCGGTACCCGGAGAGCCGACGAGCAGCACGCCGCGGGGAATACGACCACCTAAGCGCTGATAACGGCTCGGATCCTTGAGGTAATCCACGATTTCGGTCACTTCTTCTTTGGCTTCATCGCAGCCGGCGACGTCGGCAAAAGTGACATTGTTATTCGAGCTGTCGAGCATTCTGGCTTTAGATTTGCCGAAGCTGAAAGCACCGCCCTTTCCGCCGCCCTGCATTTGACGCATGAAGAAAATCCACACGCCGATGAGGATGAGCATCGGGAACCAAGAAATAAAGATGGAAGCTAAGAAGCTCTGTTCTTCATCAGGCTGACCGTAGACCTGAACACCGGCCTTACGGAGATCTTCAACCATCCAAAGGTCTCCGGGAGCTGTGATCTTATAGGCAGCTCCTTCCGTCGGAGTGACGGTAAGCGTACGACCCTGAACATCGACGCGTTTAATTTTGCCTTCCTTGGCTTGGTCCATAAATTGCGTATAGCTCGTGGACGGTTCATTAGCCACCATCTTCTTAGCGCCGTCAAACTGCTTAAATACAGTAAACAGCACTAAGGCAATCACGATCCATACGGCAACTTTGGCGAATAAATTATTTTTGTTCAAAATTTCACCTCAAATGCACGGCCTATGGGGCCGTCGGTTGTCGATTTATAAGGGCGAAACCCGCCCTGATTATCAAACAATACCAAAAACCGAGTAACAAAAAAGGCCTTTCTTACCTTTTCTTGCGATTTCTATAAATTATGAATAATACTTAGCCTAAAAACCTAATTTTTTCTCAGTTCGGGAGCTGAAGTTACAAGCCGTAAGCCACTTCAACCTGCCGAATAGAGGGCGAATCCTCTAAATCTCGGACCAATGTCCAATCGGCGGCTGCTTTATACGGACAGGGCAGACGAACTCGGAAACTGCGGTCGTCCGAGAATTCGAAGTCCACGCGGATCGCTTCTTCGGGATGCGTCATCTGGACGTCCAAAATCAGGCGCTCGAGCTCCTTCGGATCGGCTTCTTCCGCCGGCTGAATGACAATATGCGCTCTCTGGCGATGACGCAGTTCGTAGAGCGGATAGAAGGCTCCGGGACTTGCCCAGGTCTTTCCGCTCTTCTTACTGTGAGACTTTTTAAGTTCCACGACCACAATCTCGCCTTTGGGAATCTCTTTGATTCGGACTCTTTCCTGTTCGAAGTACTGGTTCTTAACGCTGTAGTCCACCGGACCGTCGGGCGTCGCCAAATGCAGCGTAACGAACGGGGAACCGTCCTTGCCGCGGCGCTGTTCGCAGCCGAGATACATACCGGCAACGAGGTATTCCCCGGGATTCTCAGATTCGGTACCTGCCACAAGAGCTCCGAAATTACGCTTGAGTTCCGACTGATAGGCTTCCAGCGGATGACCCGAGAAATAGAAGCCGAGAACATACTGCTCTTTTTCCATCCGAGTGCGGTCACTCCAAGGCGCAACTTCCTTGATCGGTACTTCATTAGACGGTTCTTCTCCGAAGAGGCTGAACTGGTCAGCCGCCTTTTCGTTTTCCTGAGCAGACTGAACTACCACGTCAGCATTTTCAAACCACTTGCGGCGATTGGGCTCAATGGAATCAAAGACGCCTGCCATTGCAAAGACCTGGATAATCTTCTTCGTGATGAGCTGAGAGCCCACCCGTTTGACGAGATCGAACGGGTCTTTGAACGGACCATTTTGTTCTCTTTCGGTCTTGATAGCTTCTGCAGGTGCTGAACCCACACCCTTTAGGGCGCCTAAGCCCATACGAATTTCCATCGTCTTGGGACTGGTATAGTTAAATTCGCTCTCGTTGATATCCGGCCCGAGAAGTTTGACACTATGGCGTTTAGCATCCATCAAAATCTTCAGAGACTTCTCCGGATCGGTCATCACTTCACTCAAAGAGGAAGCCAGGAATTCTGCCGGGTAGTAATTCTTCAGCCAGCCGGTTTTATAGGCAACATAAGAGTATGCAGCAGCGTGGGATTTGTTAAAGCCGTAGCCTGCGAACTTACGCATTAACTCGAATAAGTGAGCGGCCACTTCCTCAGAAACGCCGTTCTTTGCCGCACCTTCGATGAACACTTTGCTCTGGCGTTCCATTTCGGCAACGTCTTTCTTACCCATGGCGCGTCGAAGAATGTCAGCGCCGCCGAGTGAGTAGCCGCCGATCTTCTGCGCCACCAGCATCACCTGTTCCTGATACACCATAATGCCGGCCGTATCTTCCAGAATCGGAATCAAACGGGGATCCGCATATTCGGCTTTCTTGCGTCCGGCACGAATATCCAGGAAGTCCGGAATCAGGTCCATCGGGCCCGGACGATACAAGGCGTTCAAAGCGATCAAGTCGGAAAGCTGAGTCGGTTTCGCATCAATCAGAAGCTTGTGCATACCCGGAGATTCAAACTGGAACACGGCAACCGTATCTCCGGTCTGGAAAATCTTCTTGTACGTGTCCTCATCATCGCACTCCATGTGCTCAATGTCCGGACGAACGCCGGTGTTCTTTTCGATGTAGTCGAGCGCACGTTCAATAATCGTGAGCGTTGTCAGACCAAGGAAGTCGAACTTCACCAGACCTACGGCTTCCACGTCCTTTTTGTCATACATACTGATGACGTTTTCCGGCAGCATGCCTGCTGCGTAGAGCGGACAGAAATCAATCAGTTTGCCCGGTGCAATCAGCACGCCGCCTGCGTGAATGCCCAAGCTTCGGGTGGTGCCTTCCAATTTCAAGGCGTACTCAATGAGTTTGCGGGCCTGAGGATTGTTGCGAACTTCAGCGCGGAACTGCGGCTCTTCGCTGAGCGCTTCTTCAAGGGTCGTGTTGTGACCGGGGCGCGTCGGAATCATGCGGGAAAGGCGATCAGCCTCGGAATACGACATATCGAGAACACGGCCGACATCCTTAATGACGCCCTTGGCACCCATCGTACCGAAGGTCGCAATCTGGCTCACGGACTCTTCGCCGTACTTGGATTTCACGTACTCAATCACGCGTCCGCGGTTGTTCTGGCAGAAGTCCACGTCAAAGTCAGGCATGGACACACGTTCCGGATTCAAAAAGCGTTCGAACAGCAAGTCGTACGCAAGCGGATCCAAGTCGGTAATACCCAAGCTGTAAGCCACCAAGGAACCGGCACCCGAACCGCGGCCCGGACCCACAGGACAGCCGTGGGTCTTGGCCCAGTTAATAAAGTCTTGCACGATGAGGAAGTAACCCGGGAAGTCCATGTCCTGAATGATCTTGATCTCACGCTCCAGGCGTTCCTTGTAGCGCGGGAACTCTGCTTCGCGTTTTTTCTCATCCGGATATAAGACTTTCAGGCGGCGGTCTAGGCCCTCGCGCGCGAGCTGTGCCATGTAGTCTTTGAGAGACATACCGTCGGGCGTCGGGAAAATCGGCAGCTGCGGTTTCCCGAGTTTGATCGTGACATTGCAGCGTTTTGCAATTTCAACGCTGTTTTCAATCGCAGAAGGAATGTCTTTGAAGAGCTCGCACATTTCTTCTTTCGTACGGAAATACTGCTGAGGCGTGTAAATACGAGGACGAGCCTTATTTGCCAGCGTGAAGCCGTCGGCAATCGCCACGCGAGCTTCATGGAATTCAAAATCTTCCGAGTTCTCAAACTGAATCGGCTGAGTAGCAACAACCGGCAGCCCGAGTTTCTTGGCGAGCTTGACGGATTCGGCGACGAGCATTTCGTCATTCGGGCGCCCCACTCTCTGCAGCTCCATAAAGAAGTGCGGGAATTTCTGGGACAATCTGCGGGCTTCCTGTTCGGCAGCCGATAAACTTCCGTTCAGGATAGCCTTACCGATCGCCCCGGTATTGAAGCCGGAGAGCACAATCAAGCCGTCGGCCATTTCCGGCGTAATCCAGTCGAGGTCGACTTCGCCTCTGTCTTTATATTGATTGGTGAGCCACGCACGGCTCAGCAGGTCGCAAAGCGTCAGGTAGCCCTGATGATTTCTCGCTAAAAATAAGAGGCGCAGATAATCATCACGGTTGTAGTGATTCGTAATCGAGCAGTCCGCGCCGAGAATCGGCTTGATACCGGCGGCTGATGCGGCTTTATAGAAAATGACATCACCGAACATCGCCGTGGCGTCTGTAATCGCCAGCGCCTTCATCCCGGAGGCAATCGCCTTATGTACTACTTTCTTCGGGTTGAGCATACCGTCTTTGATTGAGAACTCGGTATGCATACGAAGATGGACGAAATCTTGAGTCATATTTTCCAAAATAAAAAGATGCTGTTTTAAAACGGAGCTCAAAGCGTGCAGGAAAGTTTAGCGCAGCTGCCAAACATCCTCGACCCGTTCTTCGGCTTAATTGTTTTGAGCTGCTTCTGCGCTCAATGCGTAGTCTTTCAAATATTCATGGAAGGCTTGCGCCGCGCGGGAGAGCACTTTTTCCTTCTTTCTGATGAGATAGGTAGCAGAATGAAGTTTAGGGGATAAGGGCTTAACCATTAAGGGGCCGTTTGGATCCAGGTCGATTAAGTTATCAAAAGAGATCATCAGACCGAGGCCCTCTTCAACCATGAGTTTCGGCGTGTTGATCAGCGTGAAATACGCCACCACATTTAGCTCTTCAAGACTGCGCCCAAGCCAAGACTTCAAAAAGCCGGCACCTCGGGTTTGTGCTGACAATATCAGCGGACGATCTCGAAGCATCTGAGGTGTAACGAATGGCTCTTCTGCGAGCGGATCGTCTTTGCGCAGATAGACGCACCAATCTTCTTTCCAGGGCAAGCGGGTGTATTCGTATTTCGAGACGTCAAAAGGATCAAACACAATTCCGAGGTCGGAGAGCCCGACATTCAACTGATAGGCCACATTAGCGCTGTTGCCGCTCGTCACTGAGAACTCAACCTTCGGATGTATAGCTTTAAAAAGCGACATCGCCCGAATGACATTGCGCATGCCTTCAGACTCACCGGCAGCGATCCGCACTTCCCCGCTCAGCTCACTACCCTTTGAATCTACAAATTCGGCCTTGGTCTTGTCCACCAAAGACAAGATTTCTTCCGCCCGCATTCTGAGAAGTTCGCCTTCCTCAGTGATTTCCACTCCGCGGGCCGTGCGAACAAACAACTGCGCGTTCAACTCTTCTTCCAAGGCCTTAAGCGCCCGAGAGATGTTCGGCTGAGTCAGATGCAGGGATTCCGCGGCCTTTTGAACGCCGTTGTTTTCTGCGACAGCAAGGAAGAAACGAAGACTTCTCAAATTCATATACTAAAAAAGCATATCTTAGTTGTTAAATAAGTATTTGATATGTTAAAACAAAGCTTCTATTCTGTCCCTACTCGTTTTCAACGTCAGTCGAAAATCATGCAAAGAAGATCTTTCATTATCGGAGCTGCAACACTTACCGCTTTAACCGTTGCGGGACCTGTACGCTCCTTGGAGGGAAAAACAAAGATGAACAATTTAGAGAAATGGGACAAAACGTTCCCGCAGGACGACAGGGTCGAACATAAAAAAGTATCTTTTTATACCCGCTTCGGCACGAGATTAATCGGTAACCTATATTGCCCCAAAGGCGTGTCGGGCGACCTGCCGGCTATCGCTGTTTGCGGCCCGTTCGGAGCAGTCAAGGAACAGGCTTCGGGACTTTATGCGCAGACATTGGCCGCAAACGACTTCGTGACTTTAGCTTTTGATCCGTCCTTTACCGGTGAAAGCTCCGGCTTCCCCCGCAATCTAGCTTCTCCTGACATCAGTACGGAAGATTTCTCCGCAGCTGTCGATTATCTGTCGAACCTCAAGGGCGTCGACCACAACAAGATCGGGGTGCTCGGCATCTGCGGATTCGGCGGTTTTGCATTGAACGCCGCTGCAATCGACACCCGCATCAAAGCTACCGTCACCTCCACTATGTACGACATGAGCCGTGTGAACACCTATGGCTATTTCGACAAGATGGATAAAAATGCTCGCTATGCATTGAAGCAGGAATTGAATGCCCAGCGTACCGAAGACACCAAAGACGGAACCTACGCACCCGGCGCAGGTCTGCCTGATAAACTTACCGGCGATGAACCTCAGTTCGTAAAAGATTACTGGGAGTATTACAAGACACCGAGAGGCTTCCATCCGAGGTCCATCAACTCCAACGGACACTGGAACAAGACTTCGGCGCTCTCCTTCATCAATACACCGCTGCTGACTTTCGCTGACGAAATTAGAAGTCCGGTGCTGATGATCCACGGAGAAAAAGCCCACTCTCTGTATTTCAGCAAAGACGCTTTCAAGAAGCTCACCGGCGACAACAAAACACTCATGATTATTCCGGCAGCCAATCACACGGATCTCTACGACAACATGAAATATATTCCTATGAGGGAAATCGTTGCGTTTTACAAAAAGAGTTTTTCTTAAAACAAACGCTTCTTGATTCGCCTTTCGAGGGCGGCCTATCGGCCGCCCTTCTGTTTTTATTAGAAATAAATTATTACAATACGCAAAAGTCTTTTATCGATACTTTGTCCTAATTAGGATAGTATATTAATCAAGATTTAATGTTATTAAAGGCAATGACTAATTCTCGTAACACGATTCAGAGACAACTGGTATTAAGCGCAGTAAGGCAGCTGCAGAACCATCCGACTGCTGACGAGGTTTATCAGGAAGTTCAAAAAAACTGCCCGACCATCAGCCGTGCAACTGTTTACAGAAACTTAAAACTGTTAGCAGAAGAAGGAGAAATTCGACTTCGCAACATCTCAGGTTCTCCTGAACGTTACGACCATATTTGCAGCAATCACTATCACCTGAGGTGCGAGCAATGCGGCAAGGTAATGGATGTAGAAATGCCTTACATGGCATTTCTAGATGAGAAAGTCAGAAAAAGAAATGAATATCTGATAAAGAGTCATGACCTCACATTTGTCGGGCTCTGTCCCGAATGCGCCAAGAAAAAACATTAAACCGAATTGAAATTGATACCGTCCTCACTAAGGAGAAAAGTATGAGAAGCATCACGTCTTTTGATTTGCAGTACGCACATCGTTTTCTTAATTTTCAAGGAGAAGCCCAGTATTTACACGGACATACCGGTGTTTTAACCATCGAAGTTGAAGACACGATCGAACCTGGGGTCAATATGGTCTTTCCTTGCAACGAAATTCGAAAGACTGCTTGGGAAGTTTTGAAGAACTTCGACCACGCTCTGATTCTTAGAGAGGATGATCCTTTGCTTCCCGCTATCCTTGCCGTCTACGATGCACAAGGCATTCGAAACGGAGCTCCCTCCAACAGAATGAAGGGTGCTCCAGTTAAGACAGACCTCATTACCTGTTATCCCGATTGCCGTCTTGTCGTTACAAAGGAAACGCTCACCACGGAAGGAATGATCAAGATCGCTTACGATCTGCTGAAAGACAAACTCAACATTGCCAAAATCACTTTCACGAGCGGTGTAAATGCAGCTTCTCAGGAATATAAACCTCAAGGAACTGTGGACCGCTGTCCTCTCTGCGGTATCGCGTTAGATGAGAACGGCGTATGCCCGAAGTGCGGTTACCGCAAATAGGACGATAACCTTTTGACAAGTAGCCTCTCCCAAGGGGTTAAAAAATCTCAGCAGGGTTTCTCTCAGAAGGAAAACCTGCTGTTTCTCTTGCAGCCGGTTATTTCAAATCACGCGCAACAATATACACTTCTGCCGAAGAACTTCTGGAGGCCTCGGGCTTTCGCACGGAAACCTTTCTAAAAGTTTTTTTGCAAGCTTCAACGTACTGAGAATAGCCGCTCCCCTGAAACACCTTGCAAACAAAAGAACCGTTCTTCTTGAGGTTCTCTTTAGCGAAATCCAAGGCCAGTTCATTCAAGAGCAGGCAGCGGGCAGCGTCGGCCGCGGCAACACCGGACAAGTTCGGGGCCATATCGGAGAGAACGACGTCGACCTTCTCCCCTTCCAAGAGATCGGTTAGCTTGTCTGCGACTTCCTGCTCTCGGAAGTCGCCCTGCAGGAAATGGACACCTTCAATCGGCTCCATCGGCAGGATATCCATGGCGATAACTTTACCGTCGATTTTCCCGTCCTTATCGGTCAGACGCTCTTTAACAATTTGGGTCCAGGACCCAGGCGCAGCGCCTAAATCGACAACACTCATGCCGGGTTTGATGATTTTATCTTTATCATCAATCTCCATGAGCTTGTAAACCGAACGGGCTCGGTAACCTTCCTGAACACTTTTCTTAACAAAAGGATCGGTCAGGTGACGCTTAATCCACGCAGGATTAGAGCGAAGTTTCTTTTCAGATACCGGCATAGGCTTACACTTTCAAAAAATCAAATAAGGAGTTAATAATGTCACAATTAGTGCTCGATCGTAACGCTCGCCTCTTACTTCAGGCAAAAGCACATCACCTTGATCCGGTGGTTCTGCTCGGCGGAAACGGTCTTACAGAAGCCGTGATTAAGGAAGTGGACCGCGCCTTAACCGCTCACGGCTTGATCAAGGTCAAAGTCCCGAGCGACGACAGAGAAGAACGCACGGCCATTTTTGAAGAGCTGGCTGACAAACTCGGCGCCGCCAAGATTACCCAAATCGGAAAACTTTTAGTCTTGTTCCGTCCGATTCCTGAAAAAGAAGAAACCGAAGAAACCCCGAAGGTTAAGAAAGCTGCTCCGGCAGCCGCTCGCAAGACCGGCGCCAAAGCACGCAACAACCGCAAGCGCCTCACGGAAATGATTCAGAACAAGAACAAGGAAGCTAAGAGCCTTCCCTGGGCTAAAACCGTGAAGAAAGGCAAGACACCGAAGGGCCAAGTAAAAGCAGTGGGAGCCAAAGGCAAAACCCTGGGCTCCCGCTTAGCCAGCAAGAATAAAGGCATCTCCGAAGAGTAACTGCCTTTATCGATGCATCAATTAGATGTATTGGACCGAAATAATTTCGTATTCCGACAGGCCCCCCGGGGCCTGTACTTCCACCTCGTCCCCTTCCGACTTGCCGATTAAGGCACGAGCCATCGGGCTAGCCACGGAAATACGACCGAGTTTAGTGTCGCTTTCATCGTTGCCCACAATCTGAACCGTTTGACGATTGCCTGTCTCAACATCTTCAATCGTCACAGTGGCGCTGAACACAACTTTGCCGTTATCCGGAAGTGTGGACGGATCAATCACCTGGAACTGAGCAATTTTGCTCTCGAGCTCTAAAATTCGGCCTTCAATAAAGGCCTGAGACTCTCTGGCTGCATCATATTCGGCATTTTCAGAAAGGTCTCCCTTTTCACGTGCTTCGGCAATTGCCTGAACAACCGCAGGTCTATCCTGCGTTTTCAAACGCTGAAGCTCGTCTTTCAACATCTTTGCCCCGCGGGCAGTAATAGGTATAGGCATTTTCTAAAAATCTAAAGGCGGTCGTTGACCGCCTGTTTATTAACGAATGCGCTAATCATAGCGCATTCAGTTATGAGGTTTCTCTCATTGCTCCTGATGCGGGCCGAACTCCCGCTTTCTCCCAAGCAACGTTTCTTCCGTCGTTTATGCCAAAGAGGAAACTAAGACTGCCTTAATTGTATGAAGGCGGTTTCCGGCCTGCTGGAACACAATAGAAGCAGGAGACTCAAATACTTCTTCAGTCACCTCCACACCGCCCGCGAGTTCCGGGTGAGCCTTGATAACCGCTTCTCCGACCTTTGTCTCCGTGTTATGGTAGGCAGGCAGACAGTGCATAAATTTCACGTTCGGATTGCCGGAAGCTTCCATCAGTTTTTTATTGACTTGATAGGGCAGAAGCGCTTCGATACGTTCATCCCAAACTTCCTTTGGTTCTCCCATAGAGACCCAAATATCCGTATGGATGAAGTCCACCCCTTTTACCGCTGCTTCGGGATCTTCAGTAATCGTGATCCTTGCGCCCGAAGCCTTGGCGAATTCTCGGCACATGTCAATCAATTCCTGAGAGGGCCAATAAGCCTTTGGTGCTCCGATACGAACATCCATGCCCATTTTTGCGCCGACAAGTAGCAGAGAATTACCGGTGTTAAAGCGAGCATCTCCGAGATAAGCAAAAGAGATGTCTTTCCAGCGCTTTCCGCTGGCCTCTTTCATGGTAAGCAAGTCGCAGAGCATCTGGGTCGGATGCCATTCATCGGTCAGTCCGTTAAAAACAGGAACGCCCGCATACTCGGCGAGCTCTTCAACCGTTTCCTGCTTGAAGCCGCGAAATTCGATTGCGTCATACATGGAGCCCAAAACGCGAGCGGAGTCTTTAATACTTTCCTTATGACCAATCTGTGAAACAGCAGGATCAAAGAAAGTCGTATGTGCACCCTGATCATAGGCAGCCACTTCAAAGGCAGAACGAGTACGTGTAGAAGTTTTTTCAAAAATCAGCGCAATGCTTTTTCCGCGAAGCTGAGGACGTTCCGTACCTGCTCTTTTGGCCTTCTTAAGATCTTCGGCCAATGAAACCAAGTAATCAATCTCTTCGGGTGTGTGGTTCACAAGACTCAGTAAGGAACGATTTTTCAGATTAAAGGGCATATTTACTCCCGGTTAATTGCGCCTTCTTGAAAGAAAGCGCTCATAAGAATGAAATTAGTGCTGAAGGTGTTTGTGCAGCTCTTGCTGCGCATAAACCTCGGTATCCTGCATATGACGAATTCCTTCAATCACTGCCAAGGCATTTGCCATAGCCGTGTAGAAAGTCACGTGGTTAGCCAGTGAGGCAATTCGAATGGCGGAAGCATCTGCGATTTCAGAGCGGCTTTCGGCTGCGACTGCAATCACCAATTGGATAGTGCCGTTTTTCAATTCGTCCACAATATTCGGGCGCCCCTCGGAAACCTTGTTCACCACATCGCATCGGTAGCCGGCTTCGCGGATGACTTTGGCCGTGCCGCGAGTAGCAACGAGCTGATAGCCTGCTTCCGTGAAGTTCTTAGCGAGCTGCGGCAGACGAGGCTTGTCTTCTTCCTTGACGGAAATGAAGACGCGCCCGGACTTAGGAATCGCAGAATCGGCACCTAACTGGCTCTTAAAGAGAGCTTCGCCGAAGCTGCGGCCGACACCCATGACTTCGCCGGTGGAACGCATTTCCGGTCCGAGAACCGGGTCAACTCCTAAGAACTTGGCAAACGGGAAGACGGCTTCCTTAACGCTGTAGTGGTCGAGTTTAACTTCTACCGGCTGCTTCTGCTCTTCCAGACTCTGGCCGACCATACAGCGGGCGGCGATCTTAGCGAGCTGCTGTCCGGTGGACTTGGAAACAAACGGAACAGTTCTGGAAGCGCGCGGATTGACTTCGAGCACGAAGATTTCCGGATGATCGGAGAAGGCGTGCTGAATCGCAAACTGAACGTTCATCAGACCGACAACGTTTAAGGCGCGAGCCATTTCGCGGGTCTGGCGCTTAACTTCTTCGACCAGGGCCGGATCAAGAGAATACGGAGGAATCGAGCAAGCGGAGTCACCGGAGTGAACGCCGGCCTGTTCGATATGCTGCATCACGCCGCCGATTCTGACTTCTTTACCGTCAGAGACGGCATCGACGTCCATTTCAACGGCGTCATCCAAGAAGCGATCCAGAAGAACCGGAGAATCGAAAGAAACTTTAATGGCTTCGCGCATGTAGCGTTCGAGTTCGCTTCTGTCGTGCACGATATCCATGGCGCGACCGCCAAGCACGTAGCTCGGACGAACAACTAGCGGATAACCGATTTCGTCAGCCAAACGAATGGCCTCTTCTTCGGTGCGAGCGGTTCTGTTAGGGGGCTGATGAAGTCCGAGATTCTGCAGCAAGTGCTGGAAGCGTTCACGGTCTTCGGCAGCGTCAATGGAATCCGGAGACGTACCGATAATGTTGACGCCGTTGGCTTCCAGGGCGCGAGCGAGTTTAAGCGGAGTTTGGCCGCCATACTGAACAATGACGCCTTCGGGTTTTTCGACATCGATGATTTCGAGCACGTCTTCGAGCGTGACCGGTTCAAAGTACAGTCTGTCGCTCGTGTCGTAGTCGGTGGACACCGTTTCCGGGTTGCAGTTGACCATGATGGTTTCATAACCGTCTTCGCGGAGCGCCATAGAGGCATGAACGCAGCAATAGTCAAACTCGATACCCTGACCGATACGGTTGGGGCCACCGCCCAGAATCATGATCTTGCGGCGATCGGAAGGATTAACTTCAGATTCTTCCTCGTAGGTCGAATACATGTAAGCGGTATCCGTCGGGAATTCGCCTGCGCAGGTATCCACGCGTTTGTAGACCGGACGAATTCCGAGTTCGTAACGACGAGCACGAACCTGGTCTTCCTTGACCTTCAGAAGCTTAGCAATGCGACGATCGGAGAAGCCTTTCTTCTTGAGGAAAAGCATTTCTTCCTTGGAGAGCTCAGGCAGGCTGTATTCCTTGAGACGGTTCTCAATATCGACAAGCTCTTTAACCTGAACCAAGAACCAAGGATCAATCTTGGTGGCGCGATGAGCTTCTTTGACGGTGTAGCCCAAACGGAAAGCGTCGGCCAAGTACCAGAGACGGTCGGGGCCCGGTTCACTGATCTCGTGGTGGATCGTAGCGCGATCGGTCGAGATTTCGTTTAAGCCGTCTTTACCGGTTTCCAGACCGCGAAGTGCTTTCTGAAGTGCTTCCTGGAAGGTACGGCCGATGGCCATCACTTCGCCGACTGACTTCATCTGTGTGGTCAGGCGCTTATCAGCTTGGGGGAATTTCTCGAAAGCAAAGCGCGGTGTCTTGACCACAACATAGTCGATGGTCGGTTCGAAAGATGCTGGAGTACGGCCGCCCGTGATTTCGTTTTTGAGTTCGTCGAGCGTATAGCCCACGGCCAGCTTGGCTGCTACTTTGGCGATCGGGAAGCCCGTTGCCTTAGAGGCCAGAGCGGAAGAGCGGGAAACACGCGGGTTCATCTCAATGACAACGAGCCGACCGTCTTTCGGGTTCACAGCGAACTGAACGTTGGAGCCGCCGGTGTCGACACCGATCTCTCGCAGAATAGCGATGGAGGCGTCACGCATGATCTGATATTCCTTATCAGTCAGCGTCTGAGCCGGCGCCACGGTGATGGAGTCACCGGTGTGGACACCCATAGGGTCGAAGTTTTCGATGGAGCAAACGATGATGCAGTTGTCTTTGCTGTCGCGGACAACTTCCATTTCGTATTCTTTCCAGCCGAGCAAGGACTCTTCAATCAAGAGTTCGTGTGTCGGGGAGAGTTCAAGACCGCGGGTACAAATCTGGATGAATTCTTCCATGTTGTACGCAATACCGCCGCCGGAGCCGCCGAGCGTAAAGCTCGGACGAATAATTGCCGGGAAGCCGATCTTAGCCTGGACTTTTAAAGCGTCGTCTAAAGAGTAAGCAATACCGGAGCGAGCGCTGCTCAGTCCGATCTTGTCCATTGCTTCTTTGAATTTCAGACGGTCTTCGGCTTTTTCAATCGCCTCGGGAGAAGCGCCGATCAGCTCGATATTGTATTTTTCGAGCACGCCGCTCTTTGCGAGTTCCATGGCGCAGTTAAGCGCCGTCTGGCCGCCCATGGTCGGGAGGATGGCATCCGGTCTTTCTTTTGCAATAATGCGTTCGACCACTTCTTTGGTGATCGGTTCAATATAAGTTACGTCCGCAGTCTGCGGGTCGGTCATGATGGTCGCCGGATTGCTGTTGACCAAAATAACCTTATAGCCTTCCTCACGGAGAGCTTTACAGGCCTGTGCACCGGAGTAATCGAACTCACAGGCTTGTCCGATGACAATCGGACCGGCTCCGATAATCAGAACCGATTTAATGTCAGTGCGCTTAGGCATGATTTCTTATTCCTTGGATGGATTGGGTTCAGCCATACCGGCTTCGATTAACTCGATGAGGATGTGAATGACTTTGATGTGCAGTTCCTGAACGCGGTCGGCAAAACGACCGGCAGGCGTGATGATGGCCACATCCGCAAGTTCGCAAATCGGAGTATTCGGTTTGCCGGTGAGAGCAACGACTTTTATTCCTTTCGCTTTCGCCGCTTGAGCTGCTTTGACGACGTTTTTACTCGTTCCGCTCGTTGTAATACCGAGCAGAACATCTCCTTCTCTGCCTATGCCTTCTACAAAACGAGAAAAGACATCTTCGTATCCATAATCGTTAGAAACGCAGGACATATGAGAGGGATCTGCCAGTGACATTGCCGCATAAGCGGGACGATCTTGTCTGAAGCGGCCGGAGAGTTCTTCGGCAAAGTGCATCGCGTCGCATAAAGAGCCGCCGTTGCCGCAGGACATAACTTTGCCGTTCTGCTTCATGGAGGCAACCATGAGGTCAGCCGCTTCGACGACCTTGCGGAGCATTTCCTCGTTGGAAAGCAGGTTGTCTAAACCGCTGCGGGCTTCTTGGAGCGCTGCTCTGACTGTCTGAACTTTATCTGTCATAAAGACTCTTTGTACTTCTGAATATTGGCAATGAAACGATCAAACAGCGGCTGAATGTCGTGCGGACCAGGGCTGGCTTCCGGGTGTCCCTGGAAGCAGAAGACCGGAGCATCTTTCAGTTCGAAGCCCTGAAGAGAACCGTCAAACAGCGACTTGTGCGTGACTTGAACATTCTCCGGCAGGCTTGCTTCATCAACCATAAAGCCATGGTTCTGACTTGTGATGTAAACACGCTTCGTTGCCAAATCCACCACCGGGTGGTTAGCGCCGTGATGACCGAACTTCATCTTGAGGGTCTTTCCGCCGACAGCCAAACCAAGGATCTGATGGCCCAAGCAGATGCCGAACAGAGGAATCTTGGCATCGATGGCTTTCTTAGCTACTTCAATCGCGAAGTCGCAGGGTTCAGGGTCTCCGGGACCGTTGGAAAGGAAGATACCGTCCGGATGAAGCGCCATGGCTTCTTCAAACGTTGTGCGCGCCGGAACAACATGAACGTGGATACCTCGATCGGCCATTAAGCGAAGGATGTTTTCTTTTACGCCGAAGTCCCAAGCGACCACGCTGTAGGGATAGTCTTCAGGCTGGAACGAACCGGGACGGCCGAGGCCATTGTCCATACGCCAAGTACCTTCGCCCCATTCGTAGCGATATGTCGTGCTGACTTTAGAAGCCAGTTCCTGGCCGACCATTCGAGGTGCTTCTGTAGCAGTTTTAGCCGCAACAGCGATTTCATGATCAGTGAGTTTGCCTTCAGCGGCAGCAACAATGCAGCCCGTCTGGGCGCCTGTCGTACGCAGAATGCGTGTCAGTCGTCGAGTGTCCACTTCGGCCAGTGCGACGATGCCGTTTTGTTTGAGATATTCCGTCAGACTTCGCTGACCTCGCCAATTGGAGACCACCGGAGACTCGCTGCGGATCACGAGGCCTGCAACGTGAACATCGGAAGATTCCACATCGTCTTGGTTTACGCCGACATTACCGATGTGTGGATAAGTAAGAGTAACGATTTGTCCTGTATAGGAAGGATCCGTGAGGATCTCTTGATAGCCCGTCATTGCCGTATTAAAAACGACTTCGCCCACGGCCATGCCGGAAACGCCGATAGACCGGCCTTTAAAAACAGCTCCGTCCGCGAGCACTAATGCTGCTTCAGGTCGGGCGTCATTAATTAGATGATTATGCACTATGACTCCGTATCGCCATCGAGACGCCGTTTCGGTCCCGATCGCAGTTAGAAAAAAGCTCGACTCAAGTTGAGTTTGAGACCGAGCGAAATTGATTATATCAACGGGCATTTAGCGGACTTGAAAGATGAAATACTGTTTTTAGCTATAGAGGAAAGTTCTTAGGCGGCGATTATTTATTTAGGAGAGTTTTCTATAATTTCTGAGACAGTTTGAAAAGTCAAAAAAATTAAGCTGGAACAATCATCATTCCGGCTTTTGAACCCAAACCCGAGGAAATTTGCCGTCAAGACCTCCAGTTGAGGGCTTTGAGGCAGTTTGAAATGCGGGTTCTAATTACTACAAATTTTTGCTTTTCAATTTTGTCTTGAAGCTTTGGCACACTCGGCGGAATGCCGAGTGTGCTAGAGCCGAGAGGCAATACCTAGAACTTGTATCTCAGCCCAAGCAACACTTCAATTTCCTTCGTGTAATGCTTGCCGTTTTCCCGTTCGAGGGAACCATAAAGGCTGACCTTCTTATTCGGATTCGCTTCGTAGCCAAGACCATAATATCCGCTTGTCCCCTTCAGTTCATCCTTAAATTGGATGGAATTGGCATACAACTTCTGCTTGCCTGCAAACTGTTGTTTGACGCCGCCCTTTACAAAGACCTGACCCTTGGTGTTGCCTTCAGCATCTTTGAAGTCTTTACCGGCGACGAGGCTTAAGCGGCCAACCCAGCTGTTGAAGTCATCTTGTTCGACTTTCATACCGTTGGACATAGAGAAGTCTTTACCCTTGATCCAGTAGTAAGCCAACTGAGCCTGGGGCTCGACGAAGAAGTCCTTAGTCAAACCGAACTTCTTGCCGACTTCGGCAGATAAACCGAGACCGAAGTTATTGACCTTACTTACACCTCTTCCATCCAACATTGAAGTTGTGATCTTCTGTTGGTAGTGGTCGAAGGGGGCAACGGTATCGGTGTAAATGCCACGGCAGAGCTGAAATTCTTCTTTTCTCCCGAATGTAAACAATCTCTTTGCTTTTTACAGATATTCGGGTTTTACAATAGAAAAATTTGACCCAAGTTATAAAAAGAGATGACTCAGCTTGATCAATTAGCTTCCCTGACGACCATTGTGGCTGATACCGGGGATATCGCGTCTATCGCACAAATCCAACCACAAGACGCAACAACCAATCCTTCTCTTATCCTCAAAGCTTCCAAAGAGCCTGCCTATCAGGCTTTCTTAACGGAAGCAGTTGAAAATTCCGTCTCCTTAGAAGACGCTGCAGACCGCGTTCTGGTGAACTTCGGTGCTGAGATTCTTAAACACGTCAAGGGCCGTGTCTCTACCGAAGTTGATGCCCGCCTCTCCTTTGATGTGGAAAAAACGAACGCCAAAGCACGTCGTTTAATCGAACTTTATGAAGAAAAAGGCATCGACAAAGAACGGGTTTTGATCAAAATCGCCGCAACATGGGAAGGCGTTCAAGCCGCTCGCGTGTTGGAAAAAGAAGGCATTCACTGCAACCTGACGCTTATCTTCTCCGTTGCTCAGGCAGAAATCGCAGCAAATGCCGGTGTTACTCTGATCTCTCCTTTCGTCGGCAGAATCTATGACTGGTTCAAGAAAAAAGCCGGCGCCGATTGGAATGAAGAAGCAAACGCCGGAGAAAACGATCCCGGTGTCCAGTCTGTCAGAAAGATCTTCGAACGTCTCAAAGGTTTGGGCGCTAAGACCCAGATCATGGGCGCAAGTTTCCGCAATAAAGGCCAAATCGTGGCGCTTGCCGGATGCGACCTTCTGACCATTTCCCCGAAGCTAATTGAAGAGCTCTCGAAGGCAGAAGAAAAATTCGAACAGAAACTCGACGTTGCTAAGGTCACTCCGATTCGCGCTGAACCTCTGACGGAAGCTCAATGGAGATTCGCAATGTGCGAGGACGAGATGGCTTCTTATAAGTTAGACGAAGGTATTAGAGCATTCGTAAAAGATACACTCACGCTCAAGGAGACACTGCGCCAAATGCGTACCGAGACAGGTAAGATTTGGCCGCAGGATTAATTGCAAAATCTATTTTTAAAAGAGTCTTTCAATGACAAACCAATCTTTTAAACCGAGAAATGCAGGCTCGCTCTTTTTGGTCTCCGCCCCGAGCGGCGCCGGAAAATCTTCGCTGGTCAATGCACTCCTTGCAAAAATTCCGGGTATCGCACTCTCCATTTCTACGACGACCCGCGCCCCTCGTCCGGGTGAAGTTAACGGACGCGAATATCATTTCACAACGGTCGAGGAGTTTCTCGCCGCCCGCGAAAGAGGTGAGTTTTTAGAATCTGCAGAAGTTCATGGAAATTTCTACGGCACTTCCAAAAAGTGGATTGAGGACACAATGGCCAAAGGAGGCGACGTCCTTCTTGAAATTGACTGGCAGGGAGCCCGTCAGGTGAGAGAACATTTCCCCGAAGCTGTAAGCATTTTTATCCTGCCTCCTTCTATCCAAGCCTTGGAAGACAGGCTTCATAAGCGCGGACAAGATTCCGAACAGACCATTACGAGACGTCTTTTGGGCGCCGGCGCCGAAATGGCTCATGCAAGTGAATTTGACTTCGTTATAATTAATTCAGTTTTTGAAAATGCGCTCGATGAATTCTGCGCAATCGTGACCGCAAGCCGTCTCCGTTTTGATAAACAGGCGGCTCGTTGTCGTGACATTTTTATTCAGCTCGGAATCCCGAACTGAATTTGATAGGTTAGATCAATGGCACGTATTACAGTTGAAGATTGTTTAAAAAAGATCCCGAACCGTTTCCAGATGGTTCTCGTAGCATCTGTCCGCGCTCGTCAGCTTTCTCAGGGTCATACTCCTAAGATTGAGTGTAAGGATAAGGCGACTGTTGCCGCACTCCGTGAAATTGCTGAGGGCGTCACAGGCTTAGAAATGCTCAACGGTATAAGATAATAGAAGTTATCTGCACAGTCGGGGTTCGGCTCGCAGCCGAACCCCGTTTTGTTTTTTGGTGAAGCGCAGAAGAAAACACGAAAAATAAAACCTCAGCTAGGAGAGCAACCATGGCCCCGAATACCGCAACTGCAGGAAAAAGCTACGCACAAAAAGCCGCAGACTTGTTCATGACAGCCGTCGGCATGAAATCGGCGACTAAACCGGAGCCCAAGGAGGATGCCTTCGCAGAGGAAAAACTCAACCCTGTCGCGTCTGCCAATCTGCTTGCCGAACGTTGCCGTCAATACCTCTCTAATAGCGACGTTCAGAAAATTCGTGAAGCATTCCGATATGCTGACCAAGCGCATTTAGGTCAATTCCGTAATTCCGGTGCTCCCTACATTACTCATCCGATCGCAGTTGCAGAAATCCTTGCCTCCTGGCACATGGATGCCGAAACCATTGAGGCCGGTCTCATGCACGATGTCTTAGAAGACACGGGCATTACCAAGATCGAAATGAGCGAAAAATTCGGAGTGAAAGTTGCTGAGCTTGTCGACGGCGTCTCAAAGCTGGACAAGCTCAAATTTTCTTCGAATGAAGAGGCTCAGGCGGAAAGCTTTCACAAGATGCTGCTCGCGATGTCCCGCGATGTTCGTGTCATCCTAATTAAGCTTGCCGACCGTCTTCATAACATGCGCACATTGGGCGCGGTTAAGCAGCATAAAAAATTCCGTATTGCTAAAGAGACCATGGATATCTACGCTCCGATTGCGAGCCGCCTTGGTCTCTTTTCTGTTTATAGAGAGCTCTCCGACATGAGCTTCTCTTACATGTACCCGATTCGCTATCGTGTTCTTGAAAAGAAAGTAGCTGAATCCCGTATGCGCAAAAAGAACGCTCTGGATCAGATTTATCACGAAACGTCGGATCGTCTGGCTGCTCGTAAAATCCGCGGCGACGTACAAGGTAAAAACAAATCCCTTTGGCGCATCTACTCCAAAATGAAGGAACGCAAGATCCGCTTTAGCGAAGTGCTGGACGTGCACAGCTTCCGCGTTTTAGTTCCGACAAGGGACGACTGCTACCGCGCCTTAGGCGTGATTCATGAACTCTATAAACCAGTTCCGGGACGTTTCAAAGATTTCGTTGCGATCCCGAAGGCTAACGGTTACCAGAGCCTGCATACCACCGTCATCGGACCTGGCGGTCTCATGGTCGAATTCCAGATTCGCACGGAAGAAATGCATCACATCTGTGAAGACGGTATTACGGCGCATTGGCTTTACCGCGACCGAAATACCTCTGACCAGCTGCAGCGCAATACGATGGATTGGCTTAACGGCCTCCTGGAAATTCAAAAGCAGAGCGGGACTTCTTTGGAATTTATGGAAAATATCAAAGTCGATATTTTCCCCGATCGAGTTTACGTCTTCTCTCCGCGAGGCAGAATTATCCAGCTGCCTAAAGGGTCAACAGCAGTTGATTTCGCTTATCAAATTCATACTGACCTCGGCAATTGCACAATCGGCTGTGAAATTAATGGCGAAACGGCGCCCCTTACTCGTGAACTCAAGAACGGCGAAATGATTAACATCATCAAGGGCGACAAACCCACGCCTAATCCTTCTTGGCTCTCCAGTGTTCGAACCGGTAAGGCAAGAGCTGAAATCCGCCAATATATGCGCTCCCTTTCTGAAGAAGGCAAAATCGAACTGGGCTCCAAACTCTTGGAGAGATCTTCCAAGTCTCATCACTTACCCTATTCAAAAGTCACCAATGAGGATTGGACCCGCGTCTGCAAGGCGAACGGTTTCACAGACAAGAATGCTTTGCTTGATGCAATCGGCTCGGGACAGAAGGACTCCCTCCTGCTTCTTCATCAATTGACCGCCCCCTACACATTGAAGGGTAACGAAACGGCGACTACTGTCCAACAGACCCAAGAACCTGTCTTAGCACTCAAAGGCCAAATCTGCAAGCTTGCGCCCTGCTGCACACCGGCAATGGATGATGTCATCATCGGACATTACATCGCCGGTACCAATACCCTTCATGTTCATCGAAAGGACTGCAGTCACGTTCAGCGTGGAATGAGAACCGACCCTGAAAATTGGCGCGATCTGCAATGGAACAGCCAATATAAAGGCGGCTATCCGGTTAAGTTAGACATTGAATTGACCAATACCCATGCCACGCTTGAAAGATTGACCAGCATGATTGCTCAGCAGCATTCGAGCGTCACGGGCTTTGCCATGAGCCAACAAAACGGCGTGGATAAGGTCGAGCTCACAATCTTAGTGAGCGACACGAAACATCTGCAGAAGATCATCAACGCCATTCGTACGATTGATACCGTTCGACTCGTCAGCCGTCATTTAGAAAGTACGCCGGCGATGAAGCCCGTTGACGTCGAAATCGACGAATAGTTTCCTTACGGTCAATCGAGTAGGGGGACGGGTTTCCCCGCCCCTCTCTCACAGCACCCATCGTGCGGTACCGCAATGGGCGCTTCATTAACGGATCTCCATAAAGCGGAGAG